>CAMDQH010000067.1 GCA_945905815.1 Bacteriovorax stolpii
GGATCTTTATCAGGTTTAGGCGGTTCAGTGTCAGAAATGATGGGCACATCACTTCCGACCTCATTGATTTTCAAAAAAGTAGCGGACATCAGAAGAAAGAAGATGAAAATAAAAATTGAGTCCATGATGGGAATCAAGTTTAGTTTCTCTTCCGGCTTCTTTCTTTTACGAGAGGTTGGTACTCTTAGCATATCGCCGTCCTTAGTCGTCGATTGCTTTTTTAGTACCTAGAAGATCCTGTAGTTTTACAGAAAATTCATCGATCTCATTTACAATCTTTTCTGATTTCGCCATCAGAAAAGCGTGAACCATCATAATGGTAATCGCTGCTCCCAAACCAAGTGCCGTAGTGTTCATCGCAACTGCAATACCTTTGGCCAAAACTTCGCCTTTCTGAGTCGGGTCAGCAGCTGATACAGCTGAGAATGACATAATCAAACCCTGAATTGTTCCGAGTAGACCAAATAGAGTGGAAAGGTTAGCTGCCAAAGCAAGATAACCCAGACGCATTTCAATTTTAGGTATAACTTCAAGCGCAGTAGCATCAATCGCATTCTGAACTTGTTCAGGTGACTGATTGGCGCGCTTTAAACCGCTTTTCAATACTTTCGGAAGTGCTGCTGTAGAGCCAGAGCAAACTCGAATGGCACCTTGAATATCATTTGAGAGAATATATCTCTGAAGTTCATTCATAAAAGATGGACCATCAACATCATAGGTATAAGAAAGTTTTTTGAATCTTTCAAAGGCCACGGCAGTGGCAAAAGCCCACACCGCAAGAATCACGTACATAAAAAATCCACCTTCTACGATGAATCTAATAAACCATTGGATATATTCCATAACTTCCCCTTCCATGGAAAAAAATAAGATCTTTGATTAAGTATAGACGTAATTTGAAAGGGATAAAGGATTTTTCTGCAAGACAATAAAGGTCAGGTAGATTTTTTTCTACCTGACCGGATTGGTCTAGAAATTACATGTAATCGTTTGCTGCTGATAAGGAAAAGTCGTGCTAACAATTCTTCCGTCTCTATCGATGTTAACCTTAATGTTTTCTTCGCTTGAAATATATTCCAGATCTTTAATCCTTCTTAGATCCTTCTCAAGATGTAAATTGATAACAGTTATATCTTTATCAAGCTTCACTTTAATATCCCGCTCTAGATCATGGCCATCAAGGGATATTTGTACTCGCGCCTGATAACCGGGATTTCCAAAGCTATCCTCTTCAAGAAGGTTTTTAACCTTCTCAACTTTTAGCCTACAAACAGAGGCCACACCGTTTACCGTAATTTTTGTCTTCAAAGATCCTTTGAGCATGAGAGTGCCTTGGATTTCATTTGCAAATGCCCCGACAGAGATTAGCGACAAAAGGAAGATTAGTTGCTTTTTCATATATGGCCTTTAATGATTAATTGTTGGTTTTCCATTATCAAGACCTTCATAGGTCTCTTTATACCCCTTGTAAGCTCTACGGGCATCCTGAAGTTCTTCCAAGACCCAATGGTTACGAGGCATTTTATTTACATCTCTGTTTTCAATATCTAGAGGACTAAAAAAGTACATTGGAACTTTCATTAAATAACAAAGGCGGCTCCATTGGTTTTTTGAATATTCTTCGTAATTTGCAGCCACTGGGCAGGTGATCTTATCTGATTTAATAAAATAGCTCTGCCACTCTCTAACTGGTATTGGCTTATTCATAAATGTTCCATCAAGAACATATTCCTCGCCTTTCACAACGACCATTGGAGCAACGTGGAACCACCATTCAGACTCTTCCAATTGGATGTATCTCTGGGTGTAAAAGATAAAAACTTTCTGTGAAGAAATGTTCATTTTAGACCACATATCAAAAGCCCATATATGAGCACGTTTGAAGCATTGCGATCGTCTTCTATCACCGTCGTTTAACATCGTGCTAAAAATGTTTGTGGCAACTTCAAGAGACTGAAGATCTGTAGGTGCAAATTTTCTTAATTGGTTATATTGAAAGTGATTCAGATCCATAACTGATGGATCAACCTCAGTCGTGAGTGCCCTTTCTATTCTGTTGATAAAAAGTTCTTGTCCTTTCTCTGAAAAAGTAATTTTAACGATTTGACCGACAAATGATTTGAAGTATTTTAGATTTGCCTCTGACATTTGGGTTTTATAAATACGTCCATCAGCACTGGAAAGAATAAGAAGTCTTTCCGTTTTTGTAGATTCAATCACATTAAAAACAGTTGTGAATAACTCGTTTGCTTGCGCAAAACTTTGCGTGAGTAGAAAGAACGCTATTAGAGTGACCCATTTTTTCATGGCCATAAAAACCTCACTTTTAAGTAGGGCATTTATAATTCAAATCTGGATTTTTAGGATTTAAAGGAGACAAACCCTGAAAAAATGTGTCTCTTCAGTATGAATTTTTTACAAGATCTTATGTACTTAGTAATTTTCAGGAAATAGCTGGCGCTCAATTCCTTCAATAAAGATGTGAATGCACTTGATGTGAACTTCTTGAATTCTATCAGTAATTGGCGACTTAATAATGAGTGGTACATCAACCATGCCCTTCAGTTGTCCACCGTCTTTCCCAAGTAAACCTACGACCATCATGCCTTTACTCTTGGCGACTTCAACTGCCTTGATGACGTTAGCTGAATTCCCGCTTGTCGAAATCGCGAGTAAGACATCACCCTTTTGTCCCCATGCTTCAATAAAGCGTGAGAAAATGTGTTCAAAACCAAAGTCGTTTGCAATGCAAGTAATATGGCCAGCTTCGGAAATGCCTGTAGCGGGTAGGGGAGCGCGATTTTTACGGTATCTTCCAGTTAGCTCTTCAGCAAAGTGAAGGGAATCACACATTGATCCACCATTACCACAGCTGAAAACGCGCCCCCCATTTTTGAAAGAGCCTACGAATGTGTTAACGGCCTGATCGATCAGAGCAACATTCTTCGGATCTTCGATAAATGAGTTGAGAGTTGTTTGAGCTTCTTGCAAAGAGGATTGAATATAGTTCATAAAAAAAAGGCCAGCTAAGCCGGCCTTACCCAAAATTTAAATTAAAGAATTAATGTTTTTAATGATTTCAGCTTTTGGCTGATTGCCCACTAAAGTACTTTTCACTTCACCATTTTTGAAGAAAATCAAAGTAGGAATACCGCGTATCCCATATTTTTGAGCAAGATCAGAGGCTTGATCAACGTTAACTTTTACAACGTTGGCCTTTCCGTTCATTTCTGTTGCAATTTCTTCAAGAACTGGAGTTAGGGCCTTGCAAGGTCCGCACCACTCCGCCCAAAAATCAACTAAAACTGGTTTATCAGAGTTCATAACTTCAAGATCAAAATTTGCAGACGTAACACTAGTTAAATTAGACATATATTCTCCTATATAAAGCACAGCAACACTTTAACTTAAGGTGACCTCGAGGACAAGATTAAACACATTTGGCACCTGATCAAAATGATCCGAAATGAATGAAATTACGTTCAAGTGGTGATTTTTTAGTTACAATACCGTGGATGAACCGGAAGGACCTTATCGACGGACCTCTAGCAAGGGCCCGCTTAAGTCGACTAATAGCTAAACTCATAGATATAGGTCTGGTGACCTTAGGAGCAGTATTTTACTATCCTATGGGTCTCATTCTTGGGGTTATTTATCTTTGTATTTCTGATTCTCTTTATGACGGACAGTCAATTGGAAAGCGGTTGATGGGGTTTGGAGTTATATCACTCGAGGATGGCTCACCATGTTCAACTAAGCAATCATTTATCCGTAATCTGCCTTTTACAGTTCCTCTCTTCTTTTTAATCTTTCCTTTTTGGGGTTGGATTTTTTCAGGCATTTTCGCTGTTCCCTTAGCGTTAATGGAAGTTTACTTTTTATTTAAAAAGAATTCCGCTCACCGACTAGGTGACATCATGGCAGATACAACAGTAATAGCTGACGATGGCATGAGATTGGATTTGCGTAAGCAGAAGACTCCATGGTTTGATAACCGTCCCGTTTCCATGCAATAGGTAAATATGAAAAAATTAATCATCATTGATCTCTCGAATTATATCTTTCGTGCATTTTTTGCAATTCGGCCTTTGCACGCTCCAGATGGAACACCTGTAAATGCGGTTTATGGTGTCTTAAGCATGATTCACAATATGATTGTTAAACACAAACCAACTCATATCCTGATCGCTAAAGATACTAAAGAGGGGTCTTTTCGAAAGGAGATTTATGTTGAATATAAAGCGCATCGAACTGCTCCACCAGACGAACTTATTCCTCAATTTGATTTGGTCGATGAATTAATTACAGCTTTAGGGATTCCTGAAATAAAGATGGCCCGATATGAAGCTGATGATGTGATTGGTTCAGTTGCGACTCAATGGAAAAATAGCTTTGATGAAATACTCATTGCTTCCGGAGATAAAGATCTTATGCAATTTGTGGGTGAGCAAATCAAGATGCTTGATACCATGAAAGAAAAAACTTATGAACGAGAAGATGTTAAAGACAAAATGGGTGTCTATCCTGAACAGGTTGTAGATTATTTAGCATTGATTGGAGACAGTTCAGATAATATACCGGGTGTCCCGGGCATAGGTCCAAAAGGTGCGCAGAATCTTTTGGAAGAATATGGTAATTTAGAAAAGATATTAGATAACGTAGCAGAAATAAAAAACAAAAGATGTCAGACAGCTTTATTAGAGCATAAAGACAAAGCCATCCTCTCAAAGGAACTGGCCAAAATCGTAGTCGATTTAAAGCTTCCTCTAACTTTGGATCAAGCAGCTTACCAACTAAAAGTTAATCCTGATTTAGAAGCTTTTTTTGAGAAGGTTGGCTTTCGAACCTGGCTTGCCAAATTGGCAGATTTTAAAGTCGCTCCTACCCTTGTGATACCTAAAAAAGAAAAAAAATCGCTTAAAACTGAACTTTGGACCTTAGTAGATCTGAAACAAAATATTACTGGTGTTGATTCAATTGGAATCACGCACGTATGTGATGATGAACTGAATCAACTGCAATTTTGGAACGCTGTCGTCGTGGCCTCACCAACGAATTCTGGTTATCTTAATTTAACTAAAGAAGAGTTGTTCAATTTTATCGAGATTTTGCAGGAATCCCACGCATTGATTATTTGCTATCAATCCAAGCCTTTGCTCCAGCAGGCATATTTGGCAGGGATTAGCCCAACTTTTAATTATTTTGATCTGGCCCAAGCCCATTTTATTA
Organism: Bacteriovorax stolpii; assembly: GCA_945905815.1. Taxonomy (GTDB): domain Bacteria; phylum Bdellovibrionota; class Bacteriovoracia; order Bacteriovoracales; family Bacteriovoracaceae; genus Peredibacter. The sequence continues at coordinate 5,230 of CAMDQH010000067.1, forward strand.
TAAATCCAGAATACAGACATGATCTCTCTACTATTAGTGAAGAGTTTTTAGGTCATAAAATTGAAGAAAAAACAGGTCAAGCCGATTTGTTTGGAAATCTGAATGATGAGGATATTAACTTGCGTGGTGATAAGGCCCGGGCAATCTTGGATATCTATCCACTTTTAAGAAACAAAATGAAGGAGATGGATATTGAACGGGCCTATGATGAACTGGATATCCCACTAATCAAAGTACTGGCAGCAATGGAACTTGAGGGTGTGTGTCTTGATGTGCCTTTTTACAAAAACTTGGAATTAGAATTCTCTAAGCAAATTGATGAAATCGAAGCAGAAGTTATAAAGTTTTCCGGTGATAAAATAAACTTAAGGTCTCCCAAACAAGTAGGAGAATTGCTTTTTGAAAAACTAAAATTACCAGTCATTAGAAAAACGAAAACTGGTTACTCAACAGATGCCGAAGTATTAACAGAATTAGCATCATTGAACTTGAGTCCTATACCTGAATTCCTTTTGCGCTACCGGGAAGTAGAAAAACTTCTTAGTACATACGTGAAAACTCTGCCGGCGATCATTAATCCCAAAACAGGTAAGATTCATACACATTTTCAACCAAGCAATGCGGCCACTGGTCGATTATCTTCTGATAATCCTAATCTCCAGAATATTCCTGTTCGAACTGAAAATGGAAGAAAGCTGCGCAAGGGTTTTATTCCTTCCAAGGGAAGGACACTTCTTTCCGCAGATTATTCTCAAGTTGAGCTCAGACTTCTTGCGCATTTTTCGCAAGATAAATCAATGCTTGAAGCTTTCCATAATGACTTAGACATTCACCGTCAAACTGCTTCAGAAGTTTTCGAAGTTCCTTTGGACAAGGTTACAAAAGATCAGCGAAATAGTGCGAAGGCCATTAACTTTGGTCTTATGTATGGTCAAACTAGTTTTGGTCTCTCGCAGGCCTTAAGAATTTCCCAAGGTGAAGCCAAGCAATATATTACCAGTTATTTTAGAAATTTCAGTTCAGTTAAAAGTTATCTCGATAGTTTGAAGGAGCTGGCAGAAGAAAAGGGTTACGCCGAAACAATGTTTGGCAGAAGACGTGCTTTACCGGATATTAAATCCACCAATAGACAAATAAAGGCCATGGCAGAGAGAGTTGCCATTAATAGCCCGATCCAAGGAACAGCAGCAGATATTATCAAGCTTGCGATGATTAATATTCAGGACCTGATTTTTAAGCGTAAGCTTTTGTCTCGAATGATTCTTCAGGTACACGATGAATTGATTTTTGATGTGGTTCCAGAGGAGCTAGATCTGATGAAAGTATTAGTTAGTGAGCAAATGGAAGGTGCTGTAAAGTTGAGCATCCCGCTTCGAGTGCATATTGGAATAGGCAATAATTGGTATGATTTAAAATAAGCCTTTAACCCATTTTTAGTCTGACGATAAGTCTTACATGGTTAAGATTCTATTAAGTCTGATTGGATTTTGGTCTTTTGCGGCATTTGCTATCCCATGTGATTGCGAAGTAAGAGTTTTTTCTCCATTAACTGGTTCTCATAGCATGTCACCATTAGTGATTAAGACTTTTGACCTGGAAGACTTCAGATCCTATGCGCCTAGAAATATTATACAGTGTCGATCATCATGCCTCGCCGAATTTCATAAAGAAATGCCTTCATCAAAATTGAATGCACTCTTAGTTGTTCATTCAATGCAATTAATAGATCAAAAAGTGTTGGGTTTTAATTGTAATGGACTGACAAATTTGAAATATCCAGTTCGTGTCAAGGCCAGATTGGCCGAAAATGGCTTAGGTAATGTGGCCGACATTGTTCAAGTGGTCAGCCACGAAGAAGTTTGTTTCTAATTATTTTTCAATAGGGAAGCCGCTTTCAACCCACATATCCATGCCACCATCTTGAATACAAACCAAATTATTAAAACCTAGCCCGCTTAAAGTTTCGAATGCTGTTTTGGCCCTACCCCCACGCTTACAATGAATGTAAATCTTAGAGAATTTTTTCAATTCTGCAGAACGGGCCGCTAACTGATCAACAGGTATATTTAAGGCCTTTGGCATATGAGCATCTGAAAACTCGTCAGGCTTTCTAACGTCTAATATTAAATCGTTAGGGCCCAAGTCTTGATGAATTTTATAGAAATCAGTCAGGCTTAAGTTGTTGTCGGACATAATCAGTCTCCTATTAAGGTTTTACCTAACATTTCTTACCTTATGTACCGATAAATTCCAAGGAGATTCAGTTTAATGCTCTATACACTTTTCCTTGTTATTGCTGTGCTTTACAACGTCAGAAAGTTTTCTAATGAGAGAACTGTTTTTCTTAATTCATTAATTAACGCAACGACCACACAACACCGAGAAATGATTCTTGGTCACCATTTTCATGTTTTTATTTTTGAAGCCTTTTTAGGTTTTATCGTCTCACATCTTATATCTGAGGGAACTTTTGTAATTGGTCTTTTGGGCTTTGGGGCCATTTATGTTCTCTTATTAGTCTTTGGTCTTTTTCTTTATCAATACTTTTTAAAATTTATCGAAAAAGTAACAGCTCTTCAATTACGTCATTCATTTAACCATCATTTAATTAAGGAACTTAGAGTTAGTTTTGCTCTCATCTTTTTACCGATTTTACTTTACTCGTTACTTAATTGGACATTTCAAAATGACAATTCGAACCAGGGTACAAGCCTTTGGTTAATTGAGGTTTTAACAAATATTATTTTTGTCTCTGTACTGACAATCTCTTGTACAGTAATAATCATGCTTAGACTCTTGCCGAACCGCGAAGTCACAGAGCCTGAATACCTCAGCATCATTAATAAAAGATTAAATCAAATTGGGATGCCTCGGTTAAGAGTCAAATGGATAGAGACAGATATAAAGAATGCTTTTGTTGTAGGCCTTAAACTCCTTAGATTTTCCAATCAAACGATGTTCATTGGAAGAAAACTCCGTACGATGTTAACTATGGAAGAGTTTGATGCTGTGATAGCTCACGAACTTGCCCACGTGGCCAATCGCCATATTCACAAACGAGTAATTGAACTTTTGAAGAATTTTATTTCAGCTCTGGTTGGTTTCGGATTACTCATGGTTATTACCCTTGGTTTCTTTCACCTTTATTTTGGTGAAGATATGGGTCTTTATGACAAACCAGTGGCCTTCGTATGTGTCCTTACTTGTATGACGTGGCTGTTTTTTAACTATTCTTTATTTTTTGATACAATTAGATCCCATGAATACGAAGCTGATGCCTTTGCAGTGGTTGAGCTTGGTGCAAGCTTTCCGGCCCTTAAGTCAGCTTTAGAAAAATTAAACCAGACTGAGGAAATGCCTGAATACTTAAAATCGAAAACAAAACAGCCTAGAAAGAGAAACTGGTTTTCGAGAATATTTAGCACTCATCCCGAAATAGCGGAACGCATAAGTTCTTTGGAACACAAAATTCAAATGGGTCTTCCATTTAATTATTATCTATCTACTCTTCAAAAAATTCGTTCGTCCCTAGGGTTCTTCTTACAGTGGAAAATTTCACTTCCTATCGTGCTTTGCTTTTCTTGCTTCATAACTTGGACAACTCTTACAATTAAAGAAGGTAGACTCTTAGTTAATTTTATTAAAGAACACGATCCACAAACTATTTTACAAAATGAGTTAATTTCTAAAAACATTAATTCTAAGCCCTTTGTTATTGGAAAGAGTCTTATGTACTACGTTGTCCAGAGGCAGAATCCAGAGCTCATCGATCATTTCCTTCAGAAGGGAGCTGATCCAGGAAGAACACTTATTTATCTTTCAGAAACTCGAAATTTTGATTTATTCCGCGCCTACTATCCTAATCTTGCGCAAAATATTTCGCAAGATGAATACTATTTGGTTCTTTTGAGAAGTGCTGATACTAATTTCACTGAGGGGTATAGGTATCTGGTTAACTCACCAAGATTTGATACCCTAAATCCCGACTACAAAGCTGATCTCGCTCGAGATCATAAGCCTAGCCGCAAAACCAGACTTCCAGCTTCAAGCGTCAACCAATAAATAAAATATTTTTTTAGAAGGAAGTGGAGTGGATTATTTCCAGTCTACAATGTATGAGGATTCAATTTTCATACCAGTGCCGGTTGGATTTGTAAGTTCAACTTTTACTGAAGCGCCTTTATCCATAGGAAAATCTACGCTCTCCATATCCCCAGAATTAGAAATAATTTCTACTCCACTGCTTGATACACATCTTTCAAAAGCTAATTCTGTTGCTCTTGAAGTCGAGCGATATGAACATTGAAATTCGTATTCACCTGAACTCCAAAGATTATAATAAATTTTAATTTGTTTCCCAATTGCGTTACCCTCTTTGGCCAGTAGTTTAGTCGGAAGCTGGAACCAGGCATTTTCTGGAAGCTCGTATCTCTTAAAGGAAGATTCTGATTCATTAACCACAATTTTGAGGTCTGTTGGTAGTTCTAGGGTTAGTTCTCGAGTACTGGCAGTGGTGGTTTTTGGATCACTGATCTTCTTCCCACAACCGAAGGCGATGGCCAGACTCAATAAAGGACAAAGTTTTTTAGTCAGATTCGAGAACATCATTCCCATCCTTGAGACATGCCTGGTTAAATAGTACCGTGAATACTATTCGGCGTTCCCAAGGGTAACTTTAAGATTTTAAGTCTCTGATTTTGTTAGTTTTGAAGGAATTTTTTTCGCAGTAGAATGGTGGGTCAAAAAAATGCTATGTGGACTACTTTTAGGCCTAGAAACGCTTCTTTCAGAATATCGAAAAACTACAGTCTGAATTTATTTCTTGGTATGCCTTGACACTCACGCCTTCGGCATTACATTGTGTGAGCTAAAAGTAATCATTTTATTGCGTTGCAATATTTATATCCCAGGAGGACCTATGACTGTTAAGCCACTTCAAGACCGAGTTCTGATTAAAAGAGTTCAGGAAGAAACTAAAACTGCTGGCGGGATTATCATCCCTGATAACCACAAAGAAAAACCTGCTCAAGGTGAAGTCGTTGCTGTTGGCAGCGGTTACCGTTTACAAGACGGTACTATAAAAGCTCTTGAACTTAAAAAAGGCGATAAAGTTCTTTTCGGAAAATATTCCGGAACAGAAGTCAAAGTTGGAGCTGATAACTTGCTCATCATGAAAGAAGACGAAATTCTCGGCATTCTTCAATAAATAAAATCATTCATTCCATAAAGGGAGATAAATATGTCAGCTAAAGAATTAAAATACTCTGAATCAGCAAGAAACTCGATCCTTGCTGGTGTAAACACACTTGCAAACGCTGTTAAAGTAACTTTGGGCCCTAAGGGTCGTAACGTTGTTATTCAAAAGTCTTTCGGCGCTCCATCAATTACTAAAGATGGTGTTTCTGTTGCAAAAGAAATCGAACTTGAAAATGCTTTTGAAAATATGGGTGCTCAACTTGTAAAAGAAGTTGCTCAGAAAACTAACGAAGATGCTGGTGACGGTACAACTACTGCAACAGTTCTTGCTCAAGCTATTTACCGTGAAGGTGTTAAACTTGTAGCTGCTGGCCATAACCCTATGGACCTTAAACGTGGTGTTGATCTTGCAACTGCTAAAATCGTTGAAAAATTGAAAGCTATGTCTAAGAAAATTGATACTGCAGAAGAAATTGCTTCTGTTGGATCAATCTCTGCTAACAACGATATGGAAATCGGAAAACTTATTTCTGAAGCTATGTCTAAAGTTGGTAAAGAAGGCGTAATTACAATTGAAGAGTCAAAAACTGCTGAAACATCTCTAGAAGTTGTTGAAGGTATGCAATTTGACCGTGGTTATGTTTCTCCATACTTCGTAACGAATCCTGAAAAGATGGAAGCAGTTTTCGAAAATCCTTATATCCTAATCACTGACAAGAAAATCTCTTCAATGAAAGAGCTTCTTCCCACACTTGAAAAAGTTGTTCAGACTGGTAGACCATTAGTAATCATCGCAGAAGACATCGAAGGTGAAGCTCTTACAACTTTAGTTGTAAATAAACTTCGCGGTACTTTGAATGTTGCTGCTGTTAAAGCTCCTGGTTTCGGTGACCGTCGTAAAGAAATGTTGAAAGATCTTGCGATCCTTACTGGTGGAACTGTTGTTTCTGAAGAGCTTGGAATGAGCCTTGATACAACTCTTATTACTGATCTTGGGACTTGTAAGAAAATCAAAATCGATAAAGAAATCACTGTTGTGGTTGATGGTGCAGGTAAAAAAGCTGATGTTGAAGCTCGTGTAGCTGCAATTCGTGCTCAAATTGCTGAAACATCTTCAGATTACGATAAAGAAAAACTTCAAGAGCGTTTAGCTAAATTAGCTGGCGGTGTTGCAGTTATTAAAGTTGGAGCTCCAACTGAATCTGCAATGAAAGAGAAAAAAGATCGCGTAGAAGATGCTTTAAACGCAACTCGCGCAGCTGTTGAAGAAGGTATCATCGTTGGTGGTGGAGCTGCTCTTTTACATGCTTCTTCTGCTCTTGATGGTCTTAAAGGTGAAAACGACGAGCAAACTGCTGGTATTAAAATTATCCGCCGTGCTCTTGAAGAACCTATCCGTCAAATCGTTTTCAACGCTGGTATCGATGGTGCAGTAGTTGTTAACAAAGTTCTTGAAAGCAAGAACGCTAACTTCGGTTACAATGCTCGTGACGATAGATACGAAGATCTGGTTAAGGCCGGAATCATCGATCCAACTAAAGTAGCTCGTTCTGCACTTCAAAACGCAGCTTCAGTTGCAGGCCTAATGCTTACAACTGAAACTATGATCGCTGATCTTCCTAAAAAAGATGACGGTCATGGTGCAGGCGCTGGTATGGGTGGAATGGGCGGAATGGGCGGCATGGGCGGCATGATGTAATTTTTGCCTATCGCAATTTTGACTCCAGAGGGCACCCTAGCGGTGCCCTTTTTTTATCCCTTCGAATCTTCAGCAAGTTACCTTTTGTCCCCGACAACTCTACTCTGTTCGTAAATAGGCCAATTTAGCCACTCTCAGACATTGGCACAAACCATGCAATCATATCAATCAGGAAGACGGGCATGGATGCTCGACTGACGATGCCAAGGAGACAGGCGTGCCACTTTTATTAGCAGCACTTTTTTTGACCTCATTTTCATTTGCTACGATGACCGTAGGCAAAGTGGATTGCCCAGTGCAATTTGAGGGGAGAGTAGAAGACTTTATTGAGGGCGTCGGCACAAGCAGTGCATTCTCCACTCATACGGTGATCTTTAAAAATCTTTCAACCTTAAAAGGTGAAGTGAGTGAACAAATTGCTGTGGAGATTTTAGAGCATGGACCTTTTGAACTTGAGCGTGGTGAGGATTATCACGTTCAACTGAGAGCAGGGCGAGTGTGTTGGATTGAAAAAATATAAACTGCGTTTGTCTTTCAGGATGAAAAACTATGTGGCTAAAATGGATTATCATTTTTTCTCTTACATCAACTGCTTGGGGATTTCGATTAACTTCAGATTTTACCAATGGATTTTACTGGTCCACTCTTCCCATTAACATTACAGTCGTAGAAGCTGATCCCGCTCGAAAATCTATGATTGAAGATCTAGCTAAAACTGCCATAGATGAATGGCAAACAAGATCAGGATTGTCTCTTTGGGATTATACAGGAAGTGGAACAAAAAATATTATCCGGTGGTCTACTAACTTTGCTAATGAAACTAGAATGGATCCACAATCTACTTTGGCCGTGGCTATACGATATACAAAGGGTCCCTATTTTGCGCGAACTGAAATTGTTATAAATGGTGGACATATATTAAATCAAGACCAGGCGAATTTACGAACGACTCTTACTCATGAGCTTGGACACACTATGGGCTTAGATCACTCAGATGTTGGAGACGCTGTCATGGCGCCAACACTTCAGGCATGGTACACCGGACTTCATTCCGATGATGTTGAGGGAGTTCAAGCAGCGCAAGCGGAAATGGATCACCGACAGGTGACGGGGTACGTTTCCCCACTGGCCTATGAAAATCAAGAATCAGGACAACCCTTGAGCTGTGGAACAGTTGGGCCAGCAAGTACAACTTCAGCAGTCAGTATGAACGGGTTATTGTCTCTGGTTAGCGGACTCCTGATTAGTTTTGTCAGGAAAGTCATGAAGTGGTTCAAGTCACGCATTTAAATTCCGATCAGGAGTTATGCAAAAAAATGAAACAGCCACACCATTTATTTTTTATCTCTCTTTAGAAGACACACTCCCAAACGCATTCTATACCTTTGATAAATATCTTAAAGAACTAGGATTTATTCTGGTTCCAGTAAAAATTGATCAACTTCAAATCTTAGTTGCTTCAAGTGAACAAGAACAAGTCATTGTACTATGTTCAGTCACTAATGTTCGGGAATACAAACTTTACAACGATAAGATACGCAAATTCTT
>CAMDQH010000068.1 GCA_945905815.1 Bacteriovorax stolpii
GGCCAGAGGTAGTTAATGAGATTCGCTTCAATGGCAGGAGCAAATCTAAATGAATAGAAAAGAAAAAAATGGTAACCAAAATATCCAATAATTCCCCAGGCACTAGTCTTAAAGTCGCCAAAAAGTTCTTTCGGTTTTACCCATGATGGCACTGATCCAACTAAGAATGCCACACCCAGTATATAAAATGGCGGCAAGTGAATAACCAAATTCCCAAGCGTCGCAAGGCTTGCCCAGCATACAATGGCAAGTAATCCGAAAAGAATAGAATGCGTCGACTGTTTCATTTGAAAATTCTAGCCCGATCCACCCAAACAAGCTACTCTTAAGCCATGCTTGAAACATCTCGTCTCACTCTTAAAGTTGCCACTCTTCAAGAAGCACCATTCATGATGGAGCTCAACAGTGACCCTGAAGTAATTCGGTACACAGGTGACACTCCCCAAAGTTCAATTCTGGAAGCTGAAACTGTTATTAAAGAACGGCTTTTGCCACAATTTGAAAAGTATCGCATGGGAAGATTTTCTGTTTATTTAAAAGATGGAACTTATATTGGTTGGTGTGGGCTACGTTTTTTCTCTGAAAAAAATGAAGTCGATCTGGGCTACCGGTTGATGAAAAAGTATTGGGGCCAAGGTTATGCTAGCGAAGCTTCGCAGATATGTTTAAAATATGGCTTCGAAACACTTAAACTAAAATGTATCATTGCTAAGGCAATGCCAGAAAATATTGCTAGCATAAAAGTCATGCAAAAATTGTATATGACGTTCAGGGGATTTCATAACGACCCAACTGATCCTCAAGGCTTCATCAGATATGATATTACAGCAGACGAGTTTAAACGATGCGAAAAATAATTAGCTTTAGCATTCTCTCCTCAGTGAAGACACTCTCACATATTTTGTTCAGAGGAAAATTCAATTGGATTACTCCTGCTCCGAATAAACCTTGGTCGCAAGCAAGATTGATGGTTTTTTTAAACCATACCTCATTATATGAACCATTATTTATTCAGCACTTAAGTTTTTCATTCCTTTGGCAACTGGTTGGCCGGATCAATATTCCAGGTGCAGACATTACCCTTAACAGACCTATCGTCGGAAGATTTTGGAAAATGATGTTGCCCAATATTTCTTCCGTTACGAGAAAAAAAGATGATTCATGGATTAACTATCTTAATTCCATTAAGCCTGACTCAATGATTCTTATCGCTCCTGAAGGGAGAATGAAGCGTCCAGGTGGACTGGATAAATTTGGTAAACCTATGAATGTTAAAGGCGGCGTAGCTGATATTCTGGAAAATCTAAATGATGGGGCCATGATTTTGTGCATAAGTGGTGGACTTCATCATATCCAGACTCCTGGTCAGCTTTTCCCCCGTTTATTTAAAACGATTCACATGAATCTCGTGTACATTGATATCAAAGAATACAAAGAAAAATTTCAATTACTTTCTCAGAGAGAAAGAAAGATGAAAATTACTCAAGATTTACAAGTTCACCTCGATAATAACTGTCCGAAGGAAACTTCGTGACAAAATATATTTCAAAACAACCTAACCCTCAGGGAGTCCTCGACTGGACAGCTGATGAGAATAAAACCTGGAATACTCTGATTGAGCGACAAACTAAAATTGTACAGACTCGGGCATGTGCTGAATTTCTTGAAGGTTTAGACCGTATTCAATTTTCAAAAAAACATGTTCCTCAACACTCCGAGATTAATCAACGCCTAAAAAACTTCACTGGTTGGGAAGTCGAAATTGTTCCGGCACTCATTCCAGCTAAAGAATTTTTTACTCTCCTTGCAAATAAAAAATTCCCAGCTGCAAGCTTCATTCGTATCCCGGAAGAACTCGACTACATTCAAGAGCCAGATATATTTCATGAGTTTTATGGCCATGTTCCACTTCTCACTTTTAAAGAATATGCAAATTTCATGGAAGATTTTGGAAAACTCGCACTCAGTGCTTCACCCAAAGATCGACGTCGATTGTTTCGCATTTTTTGGTTTACCATCGAGTTCGGACTTCTTAACACCAAAGACGGAGTCCGTGCCTATGGCGGAGGTATGCTGTCTTCAATCCATGAAACTGTTTATTCTGTTGAAAGTAAGGTCCCTAAGCGTGTTCCCTTTGATCCCCTAACCGCTTTACGGACTCCATACCGTTATGACATCCCCCAGCCACTGTATTACGTCCTCAATAAATTTGATGACCTCTATAACATCCTCAACTACGACCTCCTGGCCCTCCTAGAAGAATCGAAAAACTTAGGAGATCTTGAGCCTCTTTTTGATCCGGCCGGCGAAGAACTATGACTCGCCACACAAAGACAGGACCACCCGACTTTTGATAAATCTCACCAAATATTAATCATTAGAGGAGGACTCTTACATGAAAGCTCTTTTCGTTTTCGCAATTGCACTTTTTTCAACTGCTGCTTTTGCAATTCCTGTTGCTCCCTTTGATGCTCTCGCAGCTAAAAATTTAAAATCAAGAAATCTTACTAATGTTGAAGGATACGACTTCGAAGGTATCGTAAAACTTTCTAACTGCTCAGGCTCACTCGTTATATTCAGTGGTATGCCATTCACTGCGAAAGCTGTTGTGATGACAAATGGTCACTGTGTACAAAAACCTGGAGGATACTTAAATCAGGGAGAAGTTTGGGTTAATAAACCAATATCTCGCGACATGAAACTGTTTGATAAGAACATGAAACTTTTCCCAATTAAAGCGACTAAGATCCTTTACGCCACAATGACAAATACTGACGTTGCTTTCTATGAGCTAGACAAATCGTATGTTGAAATCATGAACACAACACAAGTTCGCGCATTTGTTTTAGATTCTTTCCGCCCGTCTATCGCTCAGCCAATTGAAATTATTTCTGGTTACTGGGATCGTGGATATTCATGCGCCATTGATAACTTTGTTTTCCAAATTAAAGAAGGTCAGTGGACTTGGACTGATTCAATTCGCTACACCGAAGGTTGTGACACAATCGGTGGAACTTCTGGTTCTCCACTAATCGCAAAAGGTGAAAAACGAGTTATCGGTATCAACAATACATCAAATGAAAGTGGCGAAGAGTGCACACTTAACAATCCTTGCGAAGTAAGTGCTAACGGTAACGTTAACTCTCAAAAAGGTCTTCGTTATGGTCAGCAAACTTTCAACGTGTATACTTGTTTAACTCCTGATTTCAAATTTGATCTTTCAAGATCTACTTGCGATCTTCCTAAGTAGTTCCATGAAAGGTACTTTTTTTAGCAAGCCTCTCGAATGGAATATTGAAACCGATAAAGAATCATGGACTCAAGGCGAGAGCATCAATGGTGTTTTGCGCTTAAAGAACCATGGTTCTGAATCAGTGGATATAACTAATGCTGGTGTGGCAATTGCCTATGCGGATATAAAAAAAGTCCATGCAAGAACCGAAGGGGCCATGAAGTTTGATGGTAAGGCCCTCTTTTCTGAATCAGAATTGAAAGGCCAAGAACAAAAAGAACTTCCCTTCTCACTTACACTTCCTGCCAACTGTCCCGTGACTGATAAAAAAGCGAGCTATTATTTAGCTTACGGAAAAAATCATGGCGAAAGCCATCTGATGCTGAAGGTGGAACCAAAGATTCTTTTTGGTAAAGTCGTTAGCCTCATGGATACTTTCTTTCGTTTTAAGCTCAAAGAATACAAGGGCACGAAGAATGGCGTGGAATACAAACTCATTCCTCCAACTGCCAGAGATATGGCAAACCTAGATGGTCTAAACTTAATGTTCTCTATTCAAGGCGAAAACCTACAAATGGATTACGAATTTATGGTTAGAAGACTTGATACTTCTGGTGTCGTGAACAAAATCGAAAAACTCAGTGTTAAAATCCCCAAGACACTCACTCCACGCGAATTCTCTCTTGGAAAGGACATGATCAATCAGGATGTTCTTTTAAAATCTATTGAAGGGGTTATTTCGGAAGTAAAACTCAAAAGTGTATTTTAGTAATGAGATCAGGGAGGGTCACCCCTCCCTGAGTCGAATTTATCGTTTAACTGGTGTGTAGATCGTATTCAAACCGGCAAGTGGAAATTTGCCATTCAAAAACTTATCATCTTTCTTTTTCATCCAAAGCATATCTGGGCGACCTTCTGAGATCCAAGTTCCACCAACGATTTTTCCAAATGAATCAAGCTCAAGCAAATATTCATATTTTTTAATTGATGTAACTTGATTGTCAGTCCCGGTCACTGGGTCCTTAGACACAAATCCAAGAGTACCTTCAGCCGCTAATTCAGGAGTATAAAATTCCAATTCATCGCCATAACTCATACGAGTTACAACTCTAACCTTCTTAGCTATGCCAGCTTTAAATTCTGCACCAGTCACAGACCGCTCTTCAAAAAGTTCTGACTCATACCCAACGATTGGTTGGTTCCAAACATCATTGAAACGGTCAACGTCAGCAACGAAACCTTTTGAATAAACTCCAATCATGTTTGTTAGAACGAGGTGAAAAGTACCAGCATTTACATCGGCACATTCTGGGCGTGCGGCATCTGCTGCCGAGGGTGGAAGGACTATTCCATCTTCAGGAAAAGCTTCGCCCTCAACCTTACCAACCACTCCACAGCGAGCACCAACTCGTGCGTAAATCCCTTTAGAGTTATTCGCATCGTGCATGGCCAATAGACCCTTCACATCGGAAGCACCAAACGGAACGTTGATCCCATCTGGATTTCTCACAACTGTTTTATCAGGTTCAGGATAGTTTGAAGCAGCTTGAGACCAACCGTGACAGATCCCTTCCCACCATAAATCTTTTGTAGAATATTGTTTTAAAACTTTTTTCGTAAGAGAGTACTTATAGTCGCCTTGAGAAATATCATACAACTCAGCGGGCGAAAGTTCTGAAAGCTCACTTTCAGTCATCTTTTTGAGTTCTTCTTTTGTCAAAAACTTATACTTAAATGGAGTTGGATTAGCACTGTTCCAGCGGTAGGCAATCCCACCTACATTTGAAGGCCAGAAGGTTTCAGACCATCCTAAGCGATCGTCCAAAAGCTTGGCCGAAAGAGGCAGATCATGCATTTCAAATTTAAGTTTTCCGCCAGCAATTGATTCAAAATAGCTTGGGGTATTGGCCTTGTCCCATTTCTCAGCATAAGCCGATGACATCATTAATACGGATGCAAAGACCATTAACTTTTTCATGACTAAACCTTTGGTTGAACTGAATGCTTTGCGTTATAGCGTTAAACTCAGTCCTACTCAATCCCAAAGGAAGATTTTACATGGAGCATTATAAGGAAAAAATGGCCTGCAAGTTATTGAATTATTATCTACATGTATACCGATATCGCTTAAAATCTTCATTACATACCCAGGTTTTACCATCATCTGAAAGGCGCGCATTTTTGGGGATTTTTATTTTCACGCATGAGTTTCTTTTTTGCATGTAGCCTCCATTGCATACCCAACCAGGATTATTTGTTGAGGCCCTAGCATGTTTAGGAATCTTCACACACCGACCTTCAAACCGATTAAAATTGGCCAAGCATTCGGGTTCAAGCAAATAGATCTTCTGCGGAATTTCCATAATTAGGTTTGGGTAATCAGTAATGATACCATCTACACGCATAAAGATGAGCTTTTCCATTTCCTTGGTGGTGTTAACGGTCCAAGGAATCACAAGAATTTTTTTGCTATGAAAAAACTTAACGTCCTTAGAAGTAAGCATCTCCCAGTCTGGAGAAAAAACAGCTGGAGTAAATCCCAACTCCTTCAAAACATCTTTTGCTTTATACTTAGTTTCTCTCAAAGCACCCAATGCGATCTGGGGATACATTTCGTGCACATGCTTTAAAACTCTCCAGTCAAAACTTTGTATTGTGAATCGATCGACAGGAAGAAACTTCGTGATCTGGGCAATGACAAGGTTGGTGAATTGTTTGTATTCAGGTTGAAAACCGGATTTCTCATCCTCAGGTGTGGATTTAATCTCAATATTATATTTATATTTGGAAGGTTCGATTGCAGAAATGAGATCCCTCAAGAGCGGTTTAAATTCCCTTGTCTTTTTCTGCTGAGGAAACCTCGGATGTTGTTTCGTCCCACAGTCGTAAGTTTTAATTTCTTCATAGGTCAGAGTATAAAGATTGACCGCGCGGTCTTTGACCGTTTTCCCCTTGGAGTCGAGACAAATCTCCTCGCTCATCCATGGTTCGTGACTAACGACGACTTCGTTATCTTTTGAAATAACAACATCTAATTCAAGAGTCGTGATCGGAAAATTTATGGCCTCTTTCATCCCGTTTATTGTATTTTCAGGATATAGGCCTCGGGCACCACGATGTCCTTGCCAGTCAAATGCAGCAAAGGTGATTAAGGAATAGCACGAAATCAAAATGAGTAATAAGCGTAACATGCAGGGCCCCTAACTAGGATAAAAGTACCAGAAGACAATAAGCGCAGTAGCGGCCGGGATCGTTTGTATAAAAAGGATTTTTTTCCAATAGTAATCGCGCCACCAATACCGGCAATCATGACACACACCAAACCGTAAATTTGCATCTGAGCATCAGCAGCTTTTTGCGGAGTCATTCGAAAAATTTTAAGACCTTTGGGTCTCGACCATAGAACCATTTCCAAATACATAATCCAAATGTGAATGAGGTCAACCAAGAGAATTGGTGCTTGGGATAAGTTCATGCAAGAATTTTAAGTTACATGACCCAGGTACGCATTATGCAGCGAGTTTTATGGAACCATCAATTTTACTCAAGTCCTAAGAACTGGTCATAACTACATTCCTCATCACGTGTGCCTCTTTCCTCGATAGATATAACTCGGTTGGCAATGGTGTGAACAAACTCATGATCGTGTGAAGTAAAAAGCAGCGTGCCCTTAAAGTCTATTAAACCATCGTTTACAGCAGTGATAGTTTCAAGGTCCAAATGGTTGGTCGGATTTTCCATGACGAGAACGTTTGAACCAGAGAGCATCATTTTTGAAAGCATACAACGAACTTTTTCACCACCCGAGAGAACGTTACACTTCTTAAGAGCTTCTTCACCCGAGAAAAGCATCCGGCCGAGAAAGCCACGTAAGAACGTTTCAGTTTGATCTTTTGAGTACTGACGAAGCCAGTTAATAAGATCTAAAGAGGCATCTTGAAAAAAGCTCGAGTTATCGTTTGGAAGGTACGCACGTGTGGTTGTAATACCCCAGTCAATTTTACCGGCCTCAGGTTGCACTTCGCCCATTAAGATTTTAAAAAGAAAAGAAGTAACGACTTCAGATTTTGCAAGAAAAACGACTTTCTGCCCTTTTCGTACAGTGAATGAGACATTATTTAAAATCTTTTTACCTTCGAAAGTATAGGTAAGACCTTCAACACGAAGAAGATTATCTCCCGCCTCACGGTCTGCACGAAAGCCCACAAATGGATATTTTCTCGTAGATGGCTGAATATCATCCAGAGTAAGTTTATCTAGCATCTTTTTACGAGATGTGGCCTGAGAAGATTTAGAAGCGTTGGCAGAGAAGCGTTGAATGAACTCTTTAAGGTCCTTCATTTTCTCTTCAACTTTTTTATTTTGGTCAGACATCAAGCGTTGGGCGAGTTGAGAAGATTTGTACCAGAAATCGTAGTTCCCTACGTAGAGTTTAATTTTAGTGAAGTCGATATCGCAAATATGGGTGCAGACTTTATTTAAAAAATGTCGATCATGGGAAACAACTAAAACAGTTGTATCCTGTTGATCCATAATGAAGTTTTCAAGCCACTGAATAGCTTTTAGATCGAGATCGTTGGTGGGCTCATCCAAAAGAAGAATTTCTGGTTTACCAAAAAGTGCCTGGGCCAAAAGAACTTTTACCTTTTCTCCACCAGTCAGTTCTTTCATTTTCTTTTTATGTAGATTTTCTTTAATTCCCAGACCGGCCAATAGTGAAGCCGCATTGGCCTCAGCTTCCCAACCATTCATTTCAGCAAAAAGAGATTCTAGCTCGGCAGTGAGCACGCCATCATCTTCAGAAAAATCAGGCTTGGCGTATAGTGCATCCTTCTCTTTCATAATCTCTACAAGTCTTGCATGGCCAAGAATCACAGTTGTGAGAACTTCTTCTTCGTCGTGAGCAAAATGGTTTTGTTTCAAGATCGCCATCCGTTCACCTGGAGTAATCTCCACATGCCCAGAAGTTGGTGAAATTTCGCCACTTAAAATTTTAAGAAAAGTCGTCTTACCGGCCCCATTGGCACCAATAACACCGTAGCAGTTACCCGGCATGAATTTTAGATTCACATCATCAAATAAGGTTCTTCCACCAAACTGAAGTCTCAGGTTCTGCGCTGCTAACATAAATATCCTCGAATTTTTGACCCACTCTAGCAAAAATATCAATAACCATCAAAGCTAAAGTGCATGAAATCTTTTTCTTCGTCTAAAGCGAAATACTGAATTTTACTGAAGAGCGATTTAGGTACTGAACAGATTCCACATATTCTTGGTGAAGAGACTCAACCTTGGAATAATTATCGCCAAAGATGTCTTTTAGATTCTCAGCATGCAAACGCTCAAGCTCGCCTTCTTTTCCATCCTCTTCAATTGCAGGCTCTACAACGGCAGTCCCATCTTGATCAGTGAAATCGACTCGCTCAACGTACTTTTTCTTCTCTTCCATATAGGCCTTAAACATATCGTCCGCTTTCTCTGGGTCAGCATTTACCAGAAACTCTTTCAAATGCGTTTTCCAACCCTCTTCTATGTCATCCCAAGGTAGTTGTGATAGATCGTCTTCATCATAACTCTCTTGTGCATCGCCTTCAGCTATAAACTGATCATCATCAGAGGAATCGAAATTAGAACTGACTGGATTATTTGAAGTAACTTTATTATCTGAAATAGATGGAAGCTGAACCTTCTGAGAAACAATATTCTTAATCGATGATTGCTTAGTAGAAAGAGTATCAAGGTGTTGTACTTCTGCTTTTCTACTTTGAAAGTGAAGATAGATGCAGCCAAAAAAACTGAGGATGATCAGAGTTCTCATCCATCAATTTTATATGCTTTTAAGAAGCGAAAGAATCAGGCAAAATTGTCCCTACTTTCTTCTCGATCCAGACATTCTCAGAATGAAGAGAAACAGGTTAATAAAATCAAGATACAGTTTAAGCGCACCCAGGATAGCTCCTTTGTGGTGGTCTTCTGCACTTCGGGCCTGGAGTGCCATCGCTTTAATTGCCTGAGTGTCATAGGCAGTTAATCCTGCAAAAACGACGATCCCTACTAAGCTATAGACTTTACTGGCGGTAGTTCCCATCATAGAAGGGAAAAAGATCGAAAGGATGCTAAATCCAACCAGACCCCATAAACCCATCTGACAAAAATTTCCAACAGGTCCAAGATCTCTTTTTGTAAAAAATCCATAAGCGCTTAATCCAGCAAATCCAGCAGCTGTAGTGAAAAAAGCACTCGCAATACTTTCTTGAGTATAAACCAGAGAAATAACAGAAAGAGTCACACCAGTTAATGAGGCGTAAACTAAAAATAAACAAGTCGCCATCATGGAATTCATTTTATTGATGCCGGCCGAGAGCCACATAACTAAGCCCAATTGAGCAATGAAAAGACCCCAATAAAGAATTTTGTTAGAGGCCACTGCATAAACAAGCTCCAGATCAGAAGCAAAAACCATGGCAACTGAGCCAGTAAGAAGAATACCGACAGTCATCCACAGATAAACTTTAGACATGTACTGTCCAACAGCAAGACTTTGAGTTGGATTCTGGTAGATGCCCTTACTAAATGTTGGTTCCATAGTTCCTCGCTTTATAATTTGGACTCAAGATCGGCCCATTCGGTAAATAATATTTCTAGCTTAGATTCTGATGCATCAAGTTTGGTTTGTAATTCACTTAATTTAGAAAACCCAGCGCTTACCATTTCTTCTTTGAAATCTAAAATTTTGGCTTCGAGTTTTTCTATCTCTTTTTGCAGATCATTGTAACGATTGCGTTCCTTATTGGTCATCTTCTCTTTTGTCACTTGTTTTTGAACGACTACTGGGGGGGCTTTCTTTTTCAACTCCTGTTCTAAACGAATGGCCTCCAAAAACATTTCGGCCTGGGAGAATCCTGCCTCAAAGTTTTCAATTTTCCCTTCATGAAGAACCCAGCATTTATCAGTCACATTATCAATAAATGAACGGTCATGTCCGATGATTATGAGTGCACCTTCATACTTACTTAACTCATCTTCAAGAATCCCAATCGTCTCAAGATCCAAATCATTGGTAGGTTCATCAAAAATCCATATATCTCTGGCATGCTTCATAAACTGAGCGAGTTGCAGTCGATTTTTCTCTCCACCTGAGAAGGTGTGAATAGGACGCTTGATTTCATCTGAGCTAAATAAAAAGTTCTCTAGATAACTGGCGACGTGGCGTTTTTCACCGGTATTAGAAAGAACAAAATCAATACCCTCACCGATCATAGTCCATGGGGTTTCATGATCTTTAAGTGCTTCGCGTTTTTGCGAAAAGTAACCTACATCTAGTGAATCTAATTTCTTAACAGTCCCGGAAGTTTGCTCAATTTCACCCAAAAGAATCTTCAAGAGAGAACTTTTCCCAACACCATTTCTTCCCATCAGAGCGATCTTATCACCCTTGGCAATTGAAAAGTTAAGACCTTCAAATAATGTTCTATCACCAAATTTAAGAGTTAAATCTTCCGCAGAAATAAGAATTTTGGATTTACGCCCAGAAGATTTAAGGTCCAGACTGACAGATTTATGAGCTTGTGCCTTAAGGTCTTGAATAGCTTTATTGAGTGTGCCGTAATCTTCAATTCTTTTTTTACTCTTAGTCCGACGAGCTTTTGCTCCGCGCTTAATCCAAGTTGTTTCACGTCTCTGGTAGTTGGATAATTTATCCAATTCCTTCTCACGTCGTAATTGATCGGCCTGAAGAAACTCTAAGTAGGCACCGTAAGTCCCGCTAAAACTTCGAAGTTTCCCTCTTTGAATATGAAGAATTCGGTCCACAACGTTGGTTAATAAACTTCTATCATGGGAAATAATCATGAATGTTTTACGAGAGGCCTGAAGCTCTTCTTCGAAATCTTGGATAGTTTCAAGATCAAGATGGTTGGTAGGCTCATCCCAGAGAATGAGCTCTTGAGGAGCAGATAAACCTAAGGCCAATACGACCTTGCGCTGTTCTCCACCAGATAGTGAACTCATATTGCGTTCAAAATTCTCCATCCCAAAAAACTTTAAGTAACTCATATACTGAGCGTGAACCTTATCCTCACCTAATTTATGCAGTTCTTCATAGATGTGACTTTGCTCATTAATCAGTTTATCAAAATTTCCTTCGCCAGTTCCCAACATCTCATTAATTTTATCCAGACGAATTTTTAACACTTTCATTTCCGGATGAAATTCAAAGAAATAATTTTCAATCGTCCAATCACTTAGATTCGTAAGTTCTTGAGGCACATAAAAATAAGAAAAATCTTTATTCTTGTCGTAGATAAAGGGAGGGACAGTCGTATCTGGTTTGACTAAACCGGCAATGACTTTAAAGAGCGAGGATTTGCCATGCCCGTTTAGGCCAAGCACCCCAATTTTGTCGCCTTGATTCAAAGTAAAAGTGACGTCTTGGAAAATTACCTTATGCGGATAATGAAGGCTTAAATTCTGAAGGGTTAGAAGTGTAGTCATGAAGGTATAATAAGCTATTCAAATCGAAATTTCAACGAGTTAGTCATCAGTTTCCATAGTAGTTAAGATTTTTACTCTGTTTTTCCGATAATGAGCACATGTATAAGCTAAATATAACGATCATCATGATTTTAAGCCTATATCTTCAAAGTGCATTGTCCCAAGTTCCTTATGACCAAAAACTACTTAATAAATACTGCGCGCAAAAAGGGACAAAAGAAGTCAGGGCAGAAGTAGTAACCGAAAACGGCAGAAAAAAAATTGTTTGTCATGATGGGGTCCTGAACCAACTCGCGTTTTATGAAAAAACAAATATGGTATTGAACCGCTCTTCAGATGAAAAGTTTGATACACTATTATATTCAAGTGCTGAATGGGAAAATTATTTAAAGAATATAATCGTAAATCGTTTTGCTAAATATAATTCAACAGAAGCTGAGAAATGCCAGTTTATTACGGTATCAGGTATCCATACCATCCAATGCGAGAATGGAAGTAAAGCTGAAGTAACAGAAATTTATAAAGTGAAAAAAGATCAATTTGAAAAAGCTTATCAGATTGGGTCAGAAAAATATGCATCAAACTCTGACGGACTAACGCTAAAAGATATATATTCATTGAATGCGACACCAACGAAAGAGACGTCCGTCATATCTTATAATGGAAGCCATTTTCCTTCAAACTTCTGGGATGAAATAGCACCATTTGGGGGCACTGAAGTAAAGCTGGACAAGAAAATTACTAGCCCTTGGACTCTTGAGTACAATAATGTGTTCGGACAGACCATAGAGAAGTCCAAGCCAACAACTACATTGTATAGTATCAAAGTTGAAAACCTTTCAACTCCAATTGTTCATGATAAAAACTTTAAAGTTATACCATTGTATCACAGCAAAGAGATAGTTGCCGAAGAAGTAATCCCAACAGTCAAAGAAGACAAGGAAACAGACTGCAATGAAAAACTCACACTCGAAATAGCAAAACTTCTTGAGGACGATGAAAAGAATATCATTGGGCTCCAATTTGAACTTACTGTTATCAAAATGGCAGCACAGGTTGTTGGTTCACAAAGAGTGTCTCTCGAAGGCCTTGCTAAAAAATATGAAAAAGATCTTGCTAAGGCCGACTCAGGAATTCTTGAAAAGATGAAAGAGCTTTATAAGAAGCATGGTCTTAAAGAAGACGAACAAAAAGTTTTAACTCACTTAAAAGAGAAAACAGCTTCGGCCAATTATTATGATAAAGATAAAAGATTTTTCAATCAGGAATCTTCTGCTTTCCTTATGGCCTACCAACAAATGAACCCTGAATCTGGTATCAAAGATTCAGATGTCTCGGTTTTATGGTTTATGGATAAGGTTTCAGAGAAATCAAAGACTCAAAATGGCCAATACTCTTCATTACATAACCGAACGAACCTTTCGACAAGAATTTCTCAGTACACAGGAGCAATAGATGCTTCTAAAGCGATCTCCAAGACATCTTTAGATGAAATGGTAAAAAAACAAAAAATAAAAATCGATGCTGAGTTTCTCGCACTAATAGAAAACTTTAAACAAACCAATCTCGCTTGTTATAATGAAATCTTTGGCGAAGGTGAGAATGATTGTAATCTGGATCAAATCGAAGCTAGATTTAGTGAGCTGCTTGCGGTAAATTCAAAAATCTCATCTTCTGATCTCGTTTCAATTGATGATAAGCTTAAGGGTGGAATTGATAAAACAAGATTCAGTATTTCAAAATACGTAGAATCCCCCACAAATAAAACAGTAAAAGTCGTTATACCTCAGCCTGTTGTTCAAGTAGAAACTCGACAAGTAAAGGTAGTCCCGCCGGATGATGACAATGATATGAAACCACAAGATTAACCGAATAGATCTTTCATCGTATCGAACATCTTAACCTTAGA
>CAMDQH010000069.1 GCA_945905815.1 Bacteriovorax stolpii
TAGTAATTTCCTCGGTATTATTTTATATTTATCCACCTAATCGTTCATCATAAGGATAAATCATGGAATCGAATTTTAGTTTGGTATGGTACGCAGTTCCGGTTATTGCTTTCATTGCTTTTGCTATACTCATTCCACTTTTATTCAGAAAGGTCGTTCCAACGAATGAAGTGCATATTGTTCAGACCTCAAAAAAGACCATTCCTTATGGTAAAGATACTGGGAACGGAAATAGCTATTACAAATGGCCAACATGGATTCCAATCCTGGGCATCGAAGCGAAGACGCTTTCAGTTTCGATTTTTGATATTAAGCTAGATTCTTATGATGCCTATGATAAAGGGAGACTACAGTTTCTTGTGGATGTGATGGCATTTTTTAGAATTTCAGACTTTTCTCAAGCCGCTCAAAGAGTTTCAACAACAGAAGAATTAAAAGAGCAGCTTACATCTATTGTTCAAGGTTCTGTACGTTCAATTCTTGCGAAGTCAGCAATCGAAGAAATCATGGAAGAACGTTCTATCTTTGGACAAAAATTTACAACTGAGGTTGTTGAACAGTTGAAAGCTTGGGGAGTTGAAGCCGTTAAAAATATCGAGCTTATGGATATTAAAGACGCTTTAAAGTCTGAAGTCATTCACAACATTATGGCCAAGAAGAAATCTCACATTGAAATGGAGTCTCGTACCGAAGTCGCGAAAAACCAAAAACTCGCTCAAATTGCAGAAATTGAAGCAACTAGAGAGGTTAATCTTCAGCAGCAGGAAGCTCAACAGCAAGTAGGACTCCGAACAGTTGAAGCTCAACAGAAAGTTGCGATCGCAGAAGAAACAAAAAAACAAAATGTAATTGAGCAGACTAAACTTACAACTGAACGAGAAATGGAAGTCAAAAGAATTGCTTCAACCAAATCTGCTGAGATTGATAAAGAAGTAGCAATCGTTAACTCCAACCGTCTGAAAGATGTTGCGCTGATTGAAGCCACGAGGCAAAAAGAAGTTGCCGTAATTGAGGCCAATAAGAATAAAGAGTTCAATCTCATTATGGCCGATCAAGAATACCAGGTTAGAACCAAAGAAGCTGATGCTTCTCTTCAGGTGAAGAAGAAAACGGCTGAAGGTGATTTAGAAATTAAAGAAAAGAATGCAAAAGGGATTGAAGCTGAAGGTCTTGCTCAGGCCGTTTCTGAAAAGGCCATGTTACTTGCGCCAGTTGAGGCACAGACGACGCTTGCTAAAGAAATTGGTGAGAATAAGGCCTATCAGGAATATCTTATCACTCTAGAAAGAGTTAAAGCTGAGAAGGAAGTTGGAATTGCTCAGGCCGGCGCTATCTCTAAAGCTGAGATTAAGGTGATCGCTAACACTGGTTCTGTTAATTCTGGAATTCAGAGCGTCAGCGAATTATTTACTTCAAAAGGTGGAACTCAAATTGGGGCCATGCTTGAGGGATTTAAAAATACTGAGGCTGGGAAAGCAGTTATGAATAAGGCCGGTATCGAGAGTTAAGAGATTGGAGGTGGATTCTATCTCAGGATTAACGCGATATCAGTATAACTCAAAAGGCATCAATCCCCCCTTCTTAGGAATCCTCACGGATTTTTGGCGGAGTTATTGGGTTACCACTTAAAACCATGTCACCCGACTAATTTGGTTTCGAGTAGTCATTTTACTCATTATTCCGCTTTCTCTCCCATCATCTCTTTCACTTTCATCTCTAATTTAAGCGCCGTAGCTTCACTCGCCTCGAATGGGGCATCAATATTCAATCTAACTTGTGACCAAATCCGCTTTGGAATCACACTGAATTTTGAAACCGCTGGCCCGTATTTACGACTAAAAAAGCTCCCCCACAAACCTTCTAAGGCCATGGGAATAACTGGAACAGGATTTCTCTGGATAATTTTTTCAATCCCAGCTCTGAAGTTCGCCACTTTTCCATCATAAGTAATAATTCCTTCAGGGAAGATACAAACAATTTCACCGTTTTTTAATTCTTCAGAGATTTGATCAAAGGCTTTTTCCATTAATGCAGGATCTTCTTTTGCTCCAGCAATGGGAATAACTTTTGAGTGTTTCATGAAGTAAGAGAGCACTGGAATTTTCATAAACGAGTAGTGCATAACAAAACGTACAGGACGATTAATAGAAGCTGCTACAATCATCCAGTCAATGAAACTCACGTGGTTACAAACCAGAACTGCCGGACCTTCTTGAGGTATATGGTGATGTCCCATTACGTTCATTCGGTAAATCATCTTACTTGTTATCACACACATGAATCTCCATAAGAACTCAGGGAGAACGGTATAGATGTAGATTGAAACTAAAGTATTAAGAACAAAAAGTACCAAGAAGATATCTACCGATGTTAATTTGAAAGCAAAAAGTACAGTCAATAGAATCGCGGCACCCACCATAAATAAGGCATTTAAAATATTATTGGCGGCAATAACTCGAGAACGGGTTGAGCGATCAGAGCGAACTTGAATAAAGGTATAAAGTGGAACGATAAAAAACCCACTCATAATAGAGAGGCCAAAGAGATCAAATAGGATCCAGTTTACACCTGGCATACTTAGGAATTCTGAAACTCCTAAAAGCTCGCCAGTGGCAACATATGGTTGACCCATGTAATACAAATGAAGAACAAAAATTGATAAACCTATTGAACCAAAAGGCACTAAGCCCAATTCAACTTTTTCATGAGAGCATTTTTCACAAATAATAGCACCGATGGCCACTCCGATACTAAACGTAGCAAGGAAGAGGGTTACGACGTTTTCATTGCCGTGAAGAATATCTTTTCCCCAAACTGGAAAAATTGAAAGGAGTGTAGCTCCGAAAAACCAAAACCAAGAAATTCCTAGGATTGAAATGAAAACACTATGAGTTTTTTTTGAAATTTTAATCACGTCAAAAGTAGAGCGGATTAAGTTGTAATCAATCTTGAGATCCTTATCCACTGGAATAAGGGCCGGGATTTTTAATGAGGTTATAAGTCCAATGATTGAAATTCCAAGGGCCGTGATTGAAATCAACATGGTTCCATTATCCATTCCAATCAAGATACCACCGACAATTGTACCAATGAGGATGGCGAGGAATGTTCCAGATTCCACCAAAGCGTTACCCTTAACGAGATCTTTTTCATCAATTAACTCAGGAAGGATACTGTATTTCGCTGGCCCAAAGATTGTCGCCTGAAGTCCCAATAGGAAAAGTGAAACAAATAGTACAATGATGTTTTCAGTGAGTAGACCAAAAGTTCCAAGAATCATAATCACAACTTCTAGAACTTTTGTCATGACGACTAACTTAGATTTTGAAACTTTATCAGCGTATTGGCCGGAAATGGATGAAGCAAAAAAGAATGGGAGAATAAAAATTCCTCCGCATAGGGCCACCATCTGATCCACACCTAACCCCATAATGGTATAGGCCTTAAACGTTATCAACAGCACCATGGCATTTTTGAAAACGTTATCATTCATGGCCCCCCAGAACTGAGTCCAGAAAATAGGCCAGAAACGGATTGAGGTAAACAGATTGTCATTTTTCATAAAAACTTCCTTTATCACTCTATTCTAATTGTTTATTGAATTTTCTGTTCAAATTCCTTCAATATTTTTTGCCTAAGAACTCGAGAGTAAAAGAACCAGTCCAACTAGCCGAAAATTATCCAGCGATTCATGATGGGTAGCTTCATAATTTAAAATAGATGCCAGAAAGGGTGATTCCAAGCAGCGCAGCAGAAGAATAAAAAGAGAATAAATGTTTCAAGTGATAAAGGATACGCCGGATAAACGCTACATCAGTATAAATCAAAAAGAAGAAATCCCCCCTTTTTAGGAATCGGATGACCTTCGGTATCTCTTTTAAAGGAAATCTTCACGGCTTTTTGGCGGATTCGGCTGAAATTTAAGAGACAATCTTATTTAAGCAGGGTCTTGAGGCCATGCTTAATTTGATACAGAAATCTCTTTCAAAAGATTAGACCAATATCCTTGCCGCTCTTTTTTTCATCCCTTCTACGATCATTTCAAGAGTTTCAATTTCAAGATTTGGATCTAAAGTACTAGTCTTATAATCAAACTTATCAAAACTCATTTTTATCTCAGCACAGATTCGTTCAAAATCTTCTTTTGAAATAAGACATTTAGCTGCTGTTTCCTGGTAGTGTCGTTTTACAATTTTATCGAAATGGTAATGGTTTGAATTCCCCACACTCATGGCAAGCTTGAGTTTTTGAATTCCTCTTTTCTCTCTTGCATGAAGAAAATATCCACTCATTACGTCATAAAAAGGGGTCAATTTGAATCCATTCTGATTCATAGATACACTAAAGTTTTTTGCGTGCCCATCAGTAGCAAAAAGAAGGTCAAAGATCATAATTCCTTTAAAAAAATCAAACCTATCCATCTCAACTTGGGATGCTGCGAGAAACTTTGAAATATTGACGATGCTTGGTCCACCATCATTTTGATATTTTTTATAAGGAGATACACCAAGTGCCTGGCACAAATCTTCTTGGGGGATCCGTAGGAGAACATCCTTTCCATTTTCTTTGAGCCACCGCCTATCGAATCTTTCTACTACCAAAACCCTCTGGTCTTCAAAATTCTCAATACTCATCTTGCAAGTTTTAAGACCAAATTGTTCCATAATAAATACTGAGGCCCATTCATTATCGACACTATCTTCAAACTTTAAATCCAATCCAAGTGCCCCAATTGGGGTCTTAATGATATGAGTTGTAGGCGTCTGTCCGTGGGGCTCGCACCAATTTTTTCCAATTTTTAGAAGAGCAGTTTTTTCCTGAGCACCAGCAATCGAAAGCCTAAAATCATCTTCCTCCATGCCTAGTGGAAACAAAGACCCTAGACCTCTTATTTTGGCTGCGATCTTTTTCTCAGTTAGTTTGGAATAGTTCATCTCAAACATAGGAGGCTCTTCAATTCCCTCCCCAATAAATGAGAGAGCACCCACACAATCTCGTCCTATCGCTTCTAATATATCAAATGGTCTAGTACTTTCTGCTCCAAACTTTTGAGCAACTAATTTTTTAATGTCATCGTTATCAGGTAAAAGGTTGTCAAAATATCTTGCGACAATCTCGCCTTTATATTCTTGCTCTTGAATCGGAAGTGAATGGGAAATGGCAAATCCCTCTTTAATCCACTCTTTGGAATAATTAAATGAAATTAGTCCTAAAGGATCTTTCTTGAGATTTCCAACCTTCGCCCCGTTCAAATAGACATTTAAGCCTTTCGCCTTCTTATTGCGTCCCATAACTATGTCTCGTCTTCAAAATATTTAAGCATTGCTTTGACTTTACTTTTACCGCTTCCCTTGTCCTTGCTCGCCGCTTGATTCGATAATTCCACATTAACCTTTAGCGCTTGGATTATTTTAAAAAATGAATCTAAAGTTCCCTTGCCGCTTTCCACATCACTAACAGTTGGTTGTCGCATGTTCATCATTTTAGCTAAATCGGCCTGAGAGAGATTTTTAAGTTTTCTTAATCGCTTAAGGGCAAGTCCCGCTTTCTCTGGCGTATTTATATTTTCAATATTTAAAACTTCTTTATTTGTCATATTAACCTCATACGCTTATTCGTATAAAAACATTTTATACGCATTATCGTATAAAACATAGATATACTTAAATTCGTATAATAAGGCGAGGTACGAACATGTAATATCAGGCACTTATGGTATTTTGTTGCAATGGCGGAAGCTTGCCTGAAATACCTTGAACATGATTAGGTAAAGAGCCTTCGCCAAGGTTTTAGCCTGTGGCCAATATGATATTGGTAAAACCTAAATCATAAATCAAGAACAGGTGAAATTAGGCATACATCAGAAACGCTAAGCCCCCCCCTTAGGAAATAATGTCGGCCAAAAAGGGCAGTCTTTTAGCTTGGTTTGACGGGAATCTAATATCAGCTTGCTTGAAATTTATTGAATCATCTTAATTAAGAAGTTCCAGAAGAAGCATTGAGCTTTATAGCTCCCTTATTCAGAGTCGGGAGATCACTCCTGAGACCCGGGAAGCCGAATGGGAGCGGGTGAAGGCAGTTCAGGGGAAAGAGAGACCGTTTTGCCGGTGTGAGGATGGCATCACGGCGTTTGATGTGGGAATACCCGGAAGTTTGCAAAGAAGGATTGGCGGTTTCGGTAATAGGACGAAAATCGGCGCAGATAATTTACACAAGAATTGATATACTCAGCTGCGAACAAGCCACCTAACCTACCGAAATTAAAAGGTTGCTTCAAAATTCAATCATAATACTGTGCGCCATCCTGGTTTTCAAAATACAATTATCAAAGAAATTCGTTTTTATTGGAGGAAATTTTATGAAGAAGCCTTTTATTTTGTATTTTACTGCAATCACTTTGTTATTTGGATTGAGCTTAACTGTCTTTGCCCAAACTAACTCTAATGGTTATTTTAATGGTCCATCCTGTTTGGGACCAGGACAACAATCCGGTGAAGATAACAATCAGCCATTTATTCAATCACCTTTATCAGTAAAGATTCGACGTGATAATCCAAATGGGAACAATTTCTTTAAAAGTTTGGGTAAAAGTTATAGCCTCCAGGATGCTAGCAATTGCTCGACTGCCATCTCTGGAGCCCAAAATTTGATGAGTCAATTGAATGCAGTGGGGAGACTTTGCCAAGGAGCATTGAGTACTGCTCAGTATAGCTGCACTCCTAATTTTATGAACTACCCAACAATTTGTGCAACTGGTGTGACTGCAAAAGTTGAAGATACATGGACAATTAAAGTTACCTTTACATGTAATTAATTTTTTTTATTTTATTAAAGTCATTTAAACCAAGAAAAATAATGAAAACTTTATTCGCGATGATTGTCCTTACTTGCTCATTTAGCTCTTTTGCAATTGATGGAATCGGTGGTGGGAGCTCTGTGAGAAGTGGAGCTCATCTCAAAGAAAAGAGCTAATAAGAAAATAATTGATAAATTGATCCTACATTTTCAAGAAGGCACACATGAATAGTGCGTGTCTTCTTGAAAATATAAATGCCTTATTCGTCACAACAAATCTTGCCATGAAATAGTCACAATATTCAAGGATAGGCCGGATAAACGCTACATCAGTATACATCAGAAACACTAAGACTCCCCTTTTTAGGAAATAATGTCGGCCCAAAAGCGGCCTTCTTTTAGGTTGGTTTGACGGGAATCTAATATCAGCTTGCTTGAAATTTACTGAATCTTTTAATTAAGACCACCGCTGAGCGGGCCTTAATGAGAAGTGCCAAGAACTGGCTTGTTACCGACGTTAAAACCATCAATGATATAACACGTACTGGTTTTTATGGATTATAAAAGAATTATTCCAGGTATTGAAATTCCGGCGATCAGTAATTTTAGTCTTAATCCTGAAGTGGAATTTTATTTCCAACCCACTTCTCCAGGTAATTGAGGCTCATCATTCTACAATTTCGGAGACAGTCGTTGAAATGCTCGATGTACGCTAGGGCGCTGTTTTTTACTCAGAGATGTGGATATGTGCCCCTTTGCAACATAGTAAATTCGATAACTTACATTCATAAAATGACCAAAAAATGGTCATTTATTACCATCTTTTGGTAGTTACAGACCATCATTTGGTGTATAATAACCAATATTTGGTTTTTCACGAGGTAAATATGCTTGAAAAATTATTGGGAAACAAAAGCGCCTATTGGGTCATGCTTTATCTCTACCATTACGGGGAGGTCTACCCAACACTCATTGCTGACTCTCTCCAAACTTCTCTAAATCCTATTAAGGGACAATTAAAGAAGTTATCAGATGCGGGCATACTTTCTCGAAAAAAAATGGGGAAAATGAACTTGTATTTTTTCAACGAGAAGGCAGCAATCGTTAAACCACTAAAAGAAATGATCGCAATTGAATACGATAATATAAATCAAGCAGATAAAAATAAACTGTTCAATCACAGAGCAAGGTCCAGACGTGAAGGCAAGCCAGTTATATCATGATTAATTTTAAAACTTGTAGTGAAGAAGAATTATGGAAGTATGTTGCTGCTCACCTTG
Organism: Bacteriovorax stolpii; assembly: GCA_945905815.1. Taxonomy (GTDB): domain Bacteria; phylum Bdellovibrionota; class Bacteriovoracia; order Bacteriovoracales; family Bacteriovoracaceae; genus Peredibacter. The sequence continues at coordinate 8,076 of CAMDQH010000069.1, forward strand.
AGTCCAAAGGGCTCGAAGTTGTTCTCGTAGGAGGAGCAGTCGTTTCAATTTATTCCAAAGGAAGTTATAAGTCCGGCGATCTGGATTTTATAGTCACTTCTTTGTTTAAAGAGAAACTACCAGCATTTATGAAGGAAATCGGATTTAAAAAAGACGTTAAGGGAAGCCTTGGACGACTCTATAGACATCCGGAATGTTCGCATTTAGTTGTGGAGTTCCCTTCCGGCCCTGTCTCTATTGGTGAAGACTACCACATCACGCCATCTGAACAAACACATGCTGGTCAAAAAATTAAGATTCTATCTCCTACGGATTGTATCATTGATAGACTCGCTTCTTATATGTATTCAGAAACTGGGCCAAGCAAAGAGCGTAAGACACTTGAACAAGCTGTACTCGTCGCAAAGGCACAGCCTCATAATCTTGAACGAATAAAAAAGTGGTGCGAAAGCGAAGGTTATCCTGAAATATTCGAATTATTTTTAGAAGAATTAAAAAAAAATCAGATCTGACATTCAATAACGACTAACTTCAGATTGGCTATTTTGAGTTTATTTACCCATGGGCCAATCTTGTCTTAAGGATACTCCGGATCAACGCTACATCAGTATATATCAGAAACACTAAATCCCCCCTTTTTAGGAATCGGATGACCTTCGGTATCAAAAGACTAAACTCAACTCGTGTTTGCAGACAAAACGATTATAAGGCAGCTTAACCACCCAAGTTCAAAATCAATTATTTGGCATGCTTATTATACTGACTTAGCAAACCGTAAAAATACAGTGGATTCTATCTCACCACCGGTAAATTTCAAGGACACGAGACGTATAATACGACCTATAGAGTTTAAAACGAAGGCCAGAAGACTCTAAGCGGAGGGCTGCAAACGGCGAGATGAGAGCGTCACGATAGAATACCCGGCCGAACTTCAATGGTGCTTACTCGATACAGAGAAGAAGTGCTGGCAGGTTTTTGTTTAATATTATTTGGCAAAATAATACCAGGACTTTTATATGAGACTTCAAGAGAAGCACGAGTAGACTTTAGTCTTTGCTTATGCAGCGTCTTTCATGGCTTTTTTAAGTAAATCATGGATGAGTGTTTGATAAGGCTTATCCTTTTTATATGCCATCTTTCGAAGCATGCCCAGAAGACTTGGGTCAATTCGTATAGCTATTATCTGCTTGATTGGTTTACCTGATTTTGGCCGACCACTTTTAATATCATTGCTTTCTAAACCTCACATCATCCTAGGATGAAAAATCCTGATATCATCATTTTGAGAGTTTTTACTATCTTCTGTGCGTGGAAACTTTTGGGAAAGAAATTCGGAAGTCAATTCGATGCTATCTTTGAAACCGGTAAAATATAGCTTCAGTTTAAACGGCACTAAGATTTTATTTTTTAGCTCATTCAGAAAATCCTCCTTTAGCTCTTTCAAAAGAACTCCATCTCCAAGAATAACCACTTCTTTTTCATAAAGTGAAATATAGATAATTAAAAGCGGTTTGGGTTGAGATAATTTCAGTAAAGCATCTGCCATCAGTGCTTTTGCCATAATTTGGCATGATCTGATCTTCTCATCTTTTGAAACAAATATATCTCTAAATGTATGAATATAACTCGCTAAAAGAGAACCCACAATGAATCCTAGAATCATTAATGCGACCTGAACAAGAACTGTTAAACTCTCACCTTCCCACAGACTCCTACTCAAGTAAGAACCGAGATCATAGCTAAAGCCTAATGTAGCGGTACCAACAAAAAGACCAGCTAAAGATTCTGCTCTATCGTATTGCCCTGATTCTGTCGCCATCGCAATTATCACTTCAGCATTAGTCCTTTTTTCTGTGCGGGAAATTAAATCTTTGATTTTAGACTTTTCATCTTTCGATAATAATTTATTTGAATTAATCATACTTCACCATCCTCCCGATGCACCACCGCCGCCTGAAGAACCTCCACCGAATCCGCCTCTTCCACCGGTTGAGCCTATGCGTCTACCTTTGGAGTAAATAGCTAAAATAACTAAAATGACATAAAATATTAGTACGAAAGCTAATAAACCTATGCCTGCAATCAAAAGATTCTTTTTATGTATTGGAAAAATGAAAGCTGCAATAATGCATGTGATTCCGGCCCAAAAAAATAAGTTAAGTAATTCAGGTGCCATTCCCGTTAGATGATCATTGATTGAGTTTTCTTTATAATCCTTTATGCTTTCCCATTTACTGGGCAGAGGCGGTGATTTTCTAGGACCAGTCTGTGCCATTTTAATTATGGCATCGGCCCCCTCCAAAATTCCTTTTTTAAAGTTTCCCCGTTTAAAATGAGGAAGAATCTTTTGATCAACAATCTTTTGAGAACTACTATTCCACTGGTATGCCCAATCCACACCTAATTCAATTCTCATTTTTCTATCATTCTTGGATATTAGAACTAAGATGCCCTTATTGTCTTGAAGGGTGCCTATGCCCCAATGATTGAACCATTCACGGGCAAATTCTTCTATCGTTGAGGAGTTAGAATATTCAGACATGGAATTAATTGTGACAAATACTATTGGTGTGTTTGACCTTCTAAATTCAGCACCTAGTTTATTCTTTAAATTGTTTTCGTCACTCAAAGTTAGTAAAGAAGCATAATCGTGTACAAATTCTTCTGATCTTGGTTTGTCTGGGAATGCTGCAAAAGCATTGAAGATTATAAAGAAAGAGATAAAAAAATTAAAAACCATGTCTTGCCTTTCATTCAACAGAAATGTAATTCCCAGATGCTCCCCAAGAAATCACAACTATGTGTCTAGCTTATCGGCATCTAAGGATGAAATACTTAATAGTGGTACTATAAGGATGGGACAGACTAAACTCTTCTCGTATCTAGAGGCAAACCAATTCTAAGGCAGGTTAACCACCCAAGTTCACAATCTATTATTTGGCATACGTATGTTCTCGATACGCTTGCTGACGAGAATCGGGGCCAATCTTATCTTAAGACCCCTAGTTCGGGCCATCGTGCGCCAAGCACCATAGCTAGCCAAGATCACCAGTATAATCAGCCTTCACAAAGTGCATGACTACGACGTAGAGGGACTTATTTGGCCCAATGGGGTGACGATAGTGAGTTAATTCATAGCCATTAAAAAGGGCAATGTCGCCATCAGAGAGAGTTATTTCTGTTTTCTTACCAGAATCATCCTCAAAGCCAAGAGTGCTTTTATAATTAGAACGATTTTTACCTTCATAGGCCGCTAGGGTATAAGACATACTATAAGGGGCTTCTTTCCGGTCTTTGTGAGGATAGAGATCAGCATGTTGATAGTAACAAACACTATAGTTAAAGCTTGATTTAATCTTAAAGGGAAGAATCTTGTTGATCAGCTTGGCCATCCCATCTTGAACATGAAGACATAACGGTGAGTCATAGACTGAACGTCGATCAGCGCATTGGATATCACCCACTTTCACAATATTCGTTTTAAAGTAGGATAAAAGATATCGTCCCATGGACCAGGTCAGATATGAGGAAGTTGCTTGAGGAGCATAGAAAGCTTGGGTTGTTTTAAATTGTTCAGAGAGAAGACCAATATCGATTGGCATGTCTTGCAACTCGGAGGATGTAAGAACTCCCGAATCTAATAGATCTTTTATTTCAGATTCATTCCAGTCATTCAAATCGAAATTAAGTAATTTGCTCTTCAGTTCATTGGTTATGTAAATAGGCATCCAATGATGAAATGACCAAGGCTCAACCCAATAAATAGATTCAGATAAAGAAATTAAATTATTAAATTGTTTAAGATGTGATTTGAAAATATCATTTTTTTTCTTTTCACCTTTGAGTTGACTGAGTAATGTCGCTGAAACCTCAAAAGACTTTGGCAAAGATTTTATTTTATTGTTTTTAAAATTCTCTTTCTCGTTCAGGAAAGAATCAAGATCAAAACTTTTTTCAAGAAAATTGATAAAGAACCATTGATCAGTGATAATTTCTTGTTCACAAAGCCATACTAACATTTCAGGACTCAAATCTTCAGATATAGAGTCGTGCCAATCTTCTTTGGACAATTGTTTTTGTAAGTAATTGATTATGGGACGCAAGTTTGAAATATCTTTGGTGAGTCTAGTCTCCTGATTACCTCTATAAGTCCGGCCCCCGCTAATTAAGAATCCTTCTTCCTCGTTGTCTTCATTAATGAGTCTATTAAACACGATAAAGGGATTCAGGCAGAGTTTGGATGGATCAAGTTCTTCAACAAAAAACATTAAAGTGAGAAGGTGTGGCAATAAATTCGTCGCCATGGATTGATAAGATTCTTCTCCTACAAGATTTAAATAATAGTCATCATCAAGTATGAAAGATCTCAGGAAATAGAATTGCTCATTTCCAAAAACGAGATTTTTTTTATTGAGATTATTTCGTAATAATACTTGATCGTTAGAAATAACGATTCTGGTCTCTGGATGTGAAGAAATGCTTGTCACGGCCAGTGGGTTTTTGATTTTTCTTTGCATCGCAATGATCTTGCGTCCAATGAGATGGCGATTATGATTTTCAAAAGTAACTTTAAAAATTGATTTGCTAATATATTTTACAGATCCAGGCTCAAGTTTAATGACAAGATCATAAACTAAGTAAGCGATAATGGACGCGGATTTAAAAAAAAGGCGAATCAACATGAGAGGGAATTCTCCTCCAGTATACAGGATACTTAAGATTATACGTTTTAATTTGCCTACGTTATTAAGGAAACCATCTCTTTGGGAATAAAATTTTCTTTTAAGTTTAATAAAGTGATAAGCATGAGAAATTTCTCTTTTAAGATAAGAGTAAAATCCCCCCTTGTCCCAAAAAACGTAAGAAAGTGCCATGTCATTATAGGAAATTAAATAACCTGACCATGAAGCCCTCATCGATAAATCGATGTCTTCTGCTCTGGCAAATGTAGTATCAAATCCATTGAGTTCTTGAAGTACACCTTTTCGGTAAACGCATGAGGCAGTGTTAATAATGGGAAACAGTTCATGCATTCCAACTGTCTCAATCATTGTATTTTGTGTATTACCTTGTTTATTAAAAATACGGAATCTTTCAAACAAGGTTGACTTGGCATTTAGGGGAACAGGAGTTATTTTTCCCTGAGCACAGGCAACTTTAGCAGATTGAAATTGTTTGAGAATGAAGCGCAGCCACTGTTTTTCTAAAGTCACATCGCAATCAATGAAGGCAATTAAGTCATATTTGGCGACTTTCCATCCGGTATTTCTGGCATAAGATCTTCCCACCTTTGGCTCTGAGATGAGTTTGACATTTCTAAAATTTTTGACAATGGCGCAGGTGCTGTCTGTAGAACCGTTATCTACTACGATTATCTCAATGAGCTCCTGAGGATAACTCAAGC
>CAMDQH010000070.1 GCA_945905815.1 Bacteriovorax stolpii
GCCGGAAAATTAAAAACAAATTCTTCAATATCTTGCGGGCGCTCATCATGAGAAGCAATGTATTCCTGGGTCACTGTATCCCATTTAAGGTCTGAGAATACAGTGAGACTGGGATACATTTCTTCTAAGGCATTTTGAAATGCTTTAAACATTACTTTTTCTTTTTTTCTTCTTTTTTCACGTGATGTGTTTCATCAGCATCGTGATCCTTGGCTTCATCAACGTGATTGTGGTCTTTGTCATGTCCATGTTTAGTGTCGTCATGGTCTGCGTGATGAGCCTTGTGGTCATGATCTTTATGGTGGGCCTCATCATGCTCATGATCAGCAGCAGCATCGGTGTGGTGATGTTCCTTATCGTGTTTTAGCGACTTTTTCTTGCTTTCATGTTCATGAGAAAAAGCCGAAGTTGTTGCAAATGCAAGAGCGGTAGCGAGGATGAAGTATTTCATAGATTCTCCTTGTTGATGTTATTTGACTTATCGGTTGCTTAGATGATTCCATTTAGGGTTATGGAAGGATTTCCTTACGAAAAATATATTGATTTAGAGAATAATCCCTACCTTATAGGTCGGGTAACTGTTTACCATGTCAAAGAGGATTACCACGCTGAGGTGGATATAATTCATAGGGAATCTCATAAGATTTTTAAGCATGTGGATATTGTATATAATCAGTATAGCTCTGAAGAGGCCTTAATAACTGGGGTCCAAAGATTAAGGCAGTTCTTAGAAAAAATTGAGAAGGCCGCCGAACCAAAATCAAAAGATGATTTGCACTAAAGAAGATAAGAGGAAGTATGGGGATTTTTAAAGTAGAAGACATGACTTGCGGCCACTGTGAAAAAGCCATCAGAGCGGAAATCTCTAAAGGTGATCCTAAAGTTAAAGTGAACGTAGACCTCAAAAAGAAGACAGTTGCGGTTGAAAATTTGTCTAATGACCGTGTTATATTTTTACTTAAAGAAATTGGATACACACCAGAACTAGTTGTTTAAGGAATACCTTTGCTTCAATTAGACTTTTTTCCAAGGACGGAATTCAAATCGCTTTTAGACTTTCAACGTCTAGAAAACTCTTCGTTATCCTTCAAAGACAAAGATCTATTGATAAATTATCCTGATTTTTTTCAAAGTCCTAAAGCAAATGAAATCATTAGTCGGCAGCACTCAAACCTTGTGGATAAAATCCTTGGAGTCAGGCTTAAATATATAGAAGAAATGCTCGTTGCCGAGGCCCGTGGCTTTGAACCTGAGGGTCCGCATGAGAACTTAGGGCCTGCTATTCATCAAGGTGTTCAGACTTGGGTTGGACTGGATTTGCAGACACTTCAGACTCCTTATTCTGAAATTCTACGTATCTTGCAACTTTTGAAAATCAGACCTTACCAACACGTGATTGATCTGGGTGCTGCATATGGAAGAATGGGGATTGTCCTCGGTGGAATTTATGCCAAAAATATTTTTACGGGTTTTGAGTACGTAAAATCCAGGGTCGATGAAGGGAACCGCATCTTTAGAGAATTAGGCCTAGGCAAGTGTCAGCTCTTCACTCAAGATCTTTTTGCCAAGGATTTCAAATTACCTGAAGCTGATGTTTACTTTATTTATGACTATGGGCAAGTGGAGCATATTAATCATACTCTAAAACAAATTTCAGTTGTCTCGAACACCAGACCCGTAAAAGTTGTGGTACGTGGGAAATTTACCAAAAAAATTATTACTGAACATCACCCATGGCTTGATCTTAAATATGAAGGAAAGTTGGGGGAATCTTTTTCGATTTATACAGCGTTTACCAATTAGTTACAGCGCCAGCCGGTTTCCGCTTCAGTAATTTTGATTTTACCAGGAGATAAAAGAATACACTCTTTTTTTAGCGCATGATTAACGGCCACGTAAAGAGTTGAGTTTTTAAATTTCTTTTCTTTTCTGTCCCAGCCTGAATAGGCAAAGAAGTCTTTTACGTCTTTAAAATAGCCCTTCCATGGAAAATTTTGAAAACTGCTCAAAGCTGAAATGTTAAAACCCTTTTCAGAGTATTTTACCCAATAGGGAAAGTCGCGATCCTGGAAAAGATATTCAAGATCTTTAATCTTTGTTTTACCCATTTCAAGGCCATTTCGTTGATCATGAGTTCTAAAGACGAAACCACCGTAGGCAATTTCTGTAAGGTCGGACATATATTCAGTATCGATGATATTTTCTGGTTCAAAAGTAGTGGTATTCATTATCTGAAAAGATAACTTGTCCATATTTGGCCGATTTTCCTTGAGAAAGAGGACCGCAATTTTATCCTTACCAACTGAATAACCTAAAGATTTTGAACAAAGAGAACTATTGCCATGAAAAAAGCGATAGCTGTGCATTTTGTCACTGTTTAAAGGAAGTAACTTCGGAAGTTCGTTAGGATAAAAGAAAATATAGGTGCCGTATTTTTTGTCATTATGGTCGGTATGTGAGGCATCACTTCTTATCTGGAATTCAATCCGTTGAGGCCCAAACTGGCAATAGGTATTATCGCGGCTATAAGTGGATTCTCTGACGGAACGAATATCCCAGCCTGTAGCAAAAACCAGGGATGTAAGAAGAAGAAGAAAAATATACATAATTAATGTTAACTTGAAGAATTCGCAAATAAAAGGGCCCCAAGCCGATATTCTCAAACACTGTGGATAAAGTTCTCTAAAAAGAGTTTAACGGTAGACTGATCTTTGATAAAGTACTTGGCCTGAGTCTTTTCATCACCCACCTTGATGCAAAAGGGAGCTATTTCAGATTTATTTTGTAGATATTCAAACATATCCTCATCGGTTGTATCATCGCCTAAGGCGATGATGACATCAGGCTGATATTCCTGCTTTTCTAGCCATTGCTGGACAAAAAATCCCTTACTGGCATGCAGAGACTTCACTTCAATCACTTTTTTACCCCGAGACACTTGAGCAGGCAGCGAGGTGAGACTTTCCTCGAGTTCGATAAAGAGTTTGTTGGCCAGAAAATCGGCAAATCCAGGAGGAGAATTACGATAGTGCCAGGTTACGGCGTGACCTTTATCCTCAATGAAGCTTCCAGGTGTTCTTGAAGTATAAAGTTTTAAGATATCAAGAATATCCTCTTTCCATTTTGTTGAATCATGAGGAATCAGATTACTCCATTCAAGAGTTTCTGGAGTGTAGGAGTAGGCGCCATGGCAGTCCGCGAGCGGGAACTTGTAGTTGTTGTCTATGAACTGATGTTGCAAAAAATCCATATCTCGACCACTGACTATAACGAACTGACAGGTACTAGTTTTGGATAATTCTTTCAAAAGTTCCTGAGTATCTTGCTGGATACGAACCTGAGATGGGTAGGGCGAAATAGGAGCAAGGGTTCCATCCATATCGCAGAAAAATAATATTTTCTTTCCCTTAAGGTCTTTCATCCAAGGGAACGTGCCATCTTTAGTCAGGGATAAAACATGTTGTATCGGTGGAGCTTTTCGATTCAGATCTCTTAAATAGTAGCGGGCCCATTCAGATGAAGTATAGCGAGTAAGAAAATCTTGCATCGACATCATTTCTCGACGTCTCTGTTCTTCTGGTTGCTCTAGTGCCACTTTAATCTTTTCCGCTGTCTCTTCAATGTTCCAGAGGTTAATTGAAACGGCATAACTTAAAGTGGAGTGCGCTCCTGTGAACTCACTTAAGAGTAAAGTTCCTGGATGCCTTTCTTTTTGAGATACAACATACTCTAAGCTGACTAAATTCATGCCATCTCTTCGGCTTCCGATATGCATAACCTCACTCAGTTGATAAAGTGCGGAGAGTTCAAATTCTGAAACGCTATGAAAGAGATAATGAATCGGCATGTAAGTGGGTGTTCCAAATTCTCCATTTATACTTGAGACCAGCTGTTCCACTTTCTGTTTTAAATCCTGATACTCCGGAACATCAGTTCGCGAAGGAATGACAATCTGAACCATTTGTACTTTTTCTTTTTGCTCAGGATACCGTCTAAGAAATTCTTCAAAGCTCTTAAGCTTTAGGATCAGCCCTTTAATATAGTCCAGCCTATCTACACCCAATATCCATTTCTTGCCTTTTTTTTGTTCAGCATAACGCTTAATAAAGACATCGGTTTCTGTTGCATGAGTGAGAGCAACAAAATGTTGTGAATCAATTGAAATGGGGTAGACGCCCCATTTGCGATCATTAAATAAATTCGTATTTCCACCCAGTACTCGCGATAAAGAACTCTTAAAATGGGTTAAATAGGACAGATCATGAAATCCAACGAGGTCGCATTGAATGAGGGATAGAAGGATTTCTTTTCGTTGTGGAAGTTCTCTAAATATTTCAGAACTTGGAAATGGGATATGAAGAAAGAATCCAACTTTTAAATCTGGTCGTTTGAGTTTTATAAAACCTGGAACCAAAAAAAAATGGAAGTCATGAATCCATATGGTGTCATCTTCATTGGCCTCTTGAATAATGGCATCAGCAACTAATTCATTAACTTTTTGATAACATTCCCAGCCTTTATCACACTGCTGAACCATCGATCTTTCATAGTGAAACAGAGGCCAGATTACGTTATTACAAAATGAGTTATAATAGATTTCGTACATTTCCTTTGGGATAACTATAGGATGACAACGAAGATCGCCAAAAGGAATTTTCTTGAGTTCATTTATTTTTTCTGAATCAACATCGTCAGTCATGATACCCATCCATTCAAAGTCATATCCGACTTTTTTGGCATCGAGTCCCTTGATTGCAGAGACTAATCCTCCAGAGCTAGGAGAAAAATCTTGAGCTTTTTCATTGTATGCAAGTGGTAATCTATTGCTGACAAGTAAACATCTAGACATTGCTGTTCTCCATCTTGATTCCCAGACAATCTATATTCTAAAATAAACTCATGAGTAAGGCACATCGCTACAACTTAGGGATCACTGGAAATTGTAATTATCTTGCGTATGTCAGGGCCGACAGTGCAGTACAGTGGCTGTGTTGGCCATTTATGGATTCAAGTTTTATTTTCGGATCATTAGTAGATGATAAAAAAGGCGGAACATTTCAAATTATTCCCGATCTGCCCGTGGCAAACAAACAAAGATATGTCGAAAACACTGCGATCATTGTGACTAACTTAAAGTGCGAAGATGGAGAGTTTGATGTCATCGATTTTGCTCCCAGGTATCAGGCGAACAATCGCTACAACAAGCCCTTGCAATTTTTTAGAAAGATTAAAAGAATTAGTGGCCAGCCCAGAATAAAAATAAAATGTGAGCCTCGAGGAAATTATGGTGAATCAGTGCCTTCGGTATTTGTTGGAAGTAATCACATTAACTACCGTGGCCTTCATATTAATCTTCGGTTAACCACCAATGGCCCCAAAACTTATATTTTGGAAGAACGGTCATTTCTATTAACTGAAGACATCTACCTTATTCTTTCTTGTGATGAGCCTTTTGATGCCCCATTAAAAGAAACGTATGAAGAATATTATTATAAAACCAGAGAACACTGGCGAATGTGGGTTAAGGAAACATATATTCCCAATCTTTTTCAAAAAGAACTGATACGTTCCATTATTACCATTAAGCTTCATCAATACGAAGACACAGGGGCGATTCTCGCTGCAGGCACGACTTCGCTTCCTGAATATCCGGGGAGCGGAAGAAATTGGGATTACCGTTACTGTTGGCTTCGGGATTCGTATTTTAGTTTAGGTGCCCTGAATAGTATGGGCCATTTTGAAGAAGCCGAAAGATATCTCCAGTTTATTCATAATATTTTACGGGACGTGAAAAAACTTCAACCGATGTACAGACTGAATGGCCAGTCAGAAATGGTTGAGAGAGATCTGGATTTAGAAGGGTACATGGGTAATCGCCCCGTTAGAATTGGAAATGCGGCCTATACCCAAAAACAATTCGATGCTTATGGGCAGGTTATTTTAAGTCTTTTACCTTTATATACTGATGAGCGAATTATTTACCGCGATCAAGTCATGAACACGGACATTATTAAAGATCTTCTAAATGAGATTGAAAAAAGAATGGATGAGCCAGATGCCGGAACATGGGAATTACGCGGCAGAAAAGCAAAGCATGTGGGCACTTATATTTTTCACTGGGCCGGTTCCAAAGCGGCATACAAGATTGCTGAGTATTACAATGATAATGAGTTGAAAGAAAAGGCCATTAAGATAACCAAGTTATCAGAATTGAATATTGAAAAATGTTATTCCGAAGAATATGAATGTTATATGGCCGATCAAGACCAGGGACATTTTGATGCCACAGGATTTCTTCTCATTATTCTTAATTATCTTCAGCCGGGAGATGTGCGTACCACCAAGCATTTTCAGCGCCTGCAAAAAGAACTGATGTCGCCCGAAGGAATGATCTACCGCTATAAAACCCCCGATGATTTTGGGGACACTCACGCCTGCTTTACCATCTGTACTTATTGGTACATTGAATCTCTTATTTGTCTCAATTTTTTAAAAGAAGCTGAAGACAGTCTTAAAAATATCATTCAGCATGCTAATCATTTAGGTTTATTATCCGAGGATCTGAGTTCTGAGGATGGGGGACAGTGGGGGAATTTTCCACAGACTTATAGTCACGTGGGTTTAATCAATGCTGTCGGCCGATTGGCGCGCAAGCGAGACCAGATGGTTTTTGAGTGATTCAATAAAGCAGATAAGGAATTCTTCGAAGTTTAAACTCCTCAAGCTCGCCATCAATGACGTTTTGGTAAGTTTCCCAAGGCTTAAGAGCTTTGATTGCCTCTATCATAGTTTGAGACCCATATGATTGAGGGGACATTTGATTGGTAGTAAGGCGGTCCTTAAATAATTTAACTAGTGTTGAAGCGACCTTATAAGTAAATTCATCGGTGCGCACTTCAAGACCTTGCCACTCAAGAGAAACACCATTTACATCTTGCCCCTCGTAGAGAGCTCGAGTAACTTTCCAGCTATAAGCTTTAAATTCCACACCATTAAAACCCAGATCATTCAGGGCCTGGGCCAAAGTTATTGATTCAGCTCTCGTGATCCATGGGGCACCTAATACGCGGAAGGCCTGCTCATTGGTTTTTCCCCGCCCAACGGCAAGGTTAAAATTCTCAAGAGTTCCCCACATCGCATAGAGACCAACCTGATCAATATTTACAAGTGCTGGTGAGGGCGCAAGCCACGGACGATCCGAGCTAAAAAGTAAATTCTCTCGCGCCCAACCAACAGCAGAAATCACGCTGAGTTTTGCGCCAATCTTTTTTTCCGCATTAACCATCAAGGCCAGCTCACCCAGAGTCATCCCGTGACGAGTAGGAACGGTGTGATAAGCAGTAAAACTTCCGGCCAGATTAGCATCTAGAATTTTTCCTTCCATGATCAGTCCACCCAAAAGGTTAGGACGATCCAAAAGGATAACCTCTACCCCTAGAGGAGCAGTGGCCTTCATAACTTCAGCAATTGTTGAAAAATAGGTATAGTAGCGTACACCAACATCTTGTAAATCAATCACGATGGCATCAATGCCTTTTAGGTCTTCTGGTGTCGGTGCTCGTGATCCGCGTTTATAAAGTGAGATAACCGGAAGCCCAGTTGCCTCATCAGTTCCATCTCCCACCCATTCGTCGGCCAAGGTTCTGAGGCCATGTTCAGGAGCAAAGATTTTTTTAAGCGTAAATTTTTGATGAAGAAAGTCGATTAAGTGGATGCCGCTTTTTGATTTCGCCGCAGCATGGGTAAGAACAGCAAGGTTTTTGCCCTCAAACTTTTGTGCCACTTCAACTTCGTCTAAACGGTCAATTCCATAGTCTAGCGAAAAGCATGAAAATGAACTTACAAGAATGAGCATGGCGAAAAGGGTTTTCATTGCTAAAAATTACAAATAATGACCTCGTAAGTCTATACTTTTTAGTGCCCTATGTATAAGCTACGCCTATGAAAAACATGGTTTTACGGGGTGTTGCAGTTTTCTTTGTCTTGCTTGTGGCAACAGCACTTATGGTCGACGTATTGAAGATGGATTTTGGGACCATTAACTTCTGGGACCGGCACACCATTTTCTTCTTATTTTTTATCTCTGTTTTTCCTCGCCTGACATTACTTCTTTCCTCTGTCGCAACAGGTGGTTTCCTGTGGTGGCTTGGATTCATTTTCTGCCCCCGCATCCTGGTTGCAGGCCTTGCCACTGTGGCCTACTTTCACACCAATCCAGTATTGGTTGTTATTAGTTGGTTAGTAGCAATTGGTGGGGAAGTTTTTGAAAAGTGGGGAATCGGTCGTGGCCGCTTTCAGGTTAAGACTTTTCAATATGGTTCAAGGCCCACTTATTCAAATGAGCCTGAAGTAAATTCTCATACGGTACTTGGTGATGATGGAGTGATTGAAGCCGAATTCACAAAAAAAGAATGAAACTAAAAGACGGATTCAAATTTCAAAATTCATTTGGGACCCTTCCTAAAGACCTCTATGAGAAAGTTGATCAAACACCAATCGATTCAGCAAAATTAATTCATACCACAAAACTGAGATCAGAATTAGGTCTGAATCTTCTTAGTGATGATGATCTAAGAAACTGGCTCAACGGTGAAACTCGCCTTGAAGGCGATCAGCGTATTGCCACTCGCTATGCTGGTCATCAGTTCGGAATTTGGGCCGGACAACTTGGGGATGGACGAGCGATGTCTCTGGGAGAAATTATCAATCCAGAAAATAAGCGTTTTGAAATTCAAATGAAAGGTGCAGGCCTGACACCATTTTCTAGGATGGGTGATGGTAAAGCGGTTATTCGCTCATCAGTTCGAGAGTATCTTTGTTCTGAGGCAATGTTTGGTCTTGGTATTCCTACCACGCGGGCGCTGGCGCTCCTTACCGGTCAGGACCATGTTGCCCGTGAAACAGTCGAGCGCTCTTCACTTGTTGCCAGAGTTTTTCCAACCAATATTCGGTTTGGTCACTTTGAAATGTGTTTTCATTTCGAAAAGAAAGAAACCCTTAAGGCGCTCATTGAATATACCTGCGACACATTTTTTGATGTCGCTACCACCGAAGAAATGCTGATTCAGATTGTGTCACGTACCGCGAAGCTCATGGCCCATTGGCAAAACGTGGGCTTCTGTCATGGGGTGATGAATACCGACAATATGTCGATTCTGGGTTTGACCATTGATTACGGTCCTTTTGGTTTTTTAGAAGATACTGTTCTCAATTTTGTCTGCAATCATTCTGATCATAATGGGCGATATGCTTATAATCAGCAGCCCTCGGTTGCGATGTGGAATCTTGAGCGTCTTTTGGTTTGCTTTCTGGACGTGGTGGAAAAAGAAAAACTCATCAGCATTTTAAATACCTATATGCCGACTTTTGAAGCTGAATACGGAAAACTATGTCGAGAGAAGCTTGGTCTTCAAATTGAATCCCCACAGGATTACCCACTTTTTATCAGTCTCTTAAAAATCATGGGTACTCTGAATTTAGATTACACTTTTTTCTTTCGCCAACTGGCGAGCTATGAAAAAGGCAAACCTGAATCGTTTAAAAACTTCTGGGATTACTACGGTAATAGAGGGGAGATTAAAACATGGCTTGGCCGCTATGATGAGCGTTTGGTTCTTGAATCCATCAGTGACCATGATCGATCCCTCAAAATGAAGGCGACGAATCCAAAATATGTTTTGAAAAATTATATCGCTCAGGAAGTCATTCAAGATGTAGAGGCCGGAAATTCACAAAAACTTGAGCAATGGCTCGATGTCCTCTACAGTCCGTTCGATGAGCATCCGCAGTTTGAAAAGTACTCACAACCAACACCGTCAGAATTTAAAAATATTGAAGTTTCTTGCTCTTCTTAGAGGCGTGATAACTCAGATCTGACTGCACTGGCCTGACTCAGATCATTTTTGGCACGTTTAATAAGTAGTACGAATTTAGCTTGAGTGATTTTCCCCTTCGCCATTTTATCACAGCCCAATTGTTCAAGATCATCAGTCAGAACACCAACGGAGACGTGTTGCGGCCAAAGATTTTCATTATTGTTGGAACCACCTGCACATAAAGGCAAGTAGTGATCGATTTTATAACTTGAGCGGTCGCTTAGATTTAGACGGTATCCGCTTGCTCTATAGGCCGCGAAAATTTGAGATTTTTGTTCAACAGTTACATTACGTTCACAGTAAGCGATATTTTCGGGATAGCGGTAGCTTGAAGGGCGATCACAAAGTTCACCTGGGGTGAGTTTTGCCATCGGGCCTTTGGGGAAATCTCCTAGCGAATCCTGGGCTAGAGAAATATTAGTTACAACTAATAGCAACCACAAAATGTTTTTCATAAGGAAGATTAATAGCCCAAAAAAGCGAATTTTTAAGGGTTTGTGAAGATTTTATCTAGCGCGGCCTTAAAGTTCTTAACTGATTGAGAACTGGTACGAAAATACAGGGCCGGCTCAATTAATTCAATCTCCATCAGCACATAAGTCCCACGCCAGTTGACCACATCAACTCTGGCAAAAAGTAAATCAAAGGGAACTTTTTCAACCAAAGAAGTCGCATCAACCAGTAGCTGCGCATCCGGCACAAACGGCGAGATCAGTCCGCCGTGTTCTTCCTGGACCCGAAAATCTCCGGGCTTCGGTACTTTCAAAATACCGTGGCTGAATTTTTTATTAAAAAAATGCAGAGACACTTCGCCTTGAGTAATTTCTTCCATGAACGGCTGAAGCATCCAGTCCCCAGCATGAAGTTGAGTGGTGACTGCTTCAGAATTTAAGTCCTCCAGCTTCACTATAATCGTTTTGTAAGCGTTGGCCGAGATCGCCGGCTTCACAATAAATTTTTTATAATCCCAAGAAGCGGGCACGGTAATTTTTCCCGGAAGCTTAAACATCTCCGTTGGAACGATCTTTACACCTTTCGCTTCAAGTTCTTTTAAATAACCTTTATGGAAATTCCATTCCACCACTTCAACAGAATTCAAAAGGCGCACTTGCGATGAGATATGCTTTAGCTTCGCCACAAATTCCGCAGGCCGTTTATGGTAGTCCCACGTGGTACGTGTAACGACTAAATCAAAGTCCTTCCAATTGGCCTCATCGTCCCAAGGTATTGAAGTAACCTTATAGTCCCCATCTTTTTCAAGTTCAGAGATAGCGAGGGTGTCGTCTATGATGTGCCCTTCAAGGGAGTGGCAGGATAAAAAGCATATTTTTTTCATGGCCCATATTAGCGAAGTTCACTTTATTGCGTATAGGACAATTTTTTTTCCTACTGGAGACAGAGGGACCCTATTATTACGCTATGAATGCTAATAATGCCGATAAAGTGATCCTCATGGTTGATGACGAAGAGAATTTTTTTCATATCTATGCCTGGCGCTTAGAGCGTTTTCATCATTTCAGATACCTGTACGCAAAGTCTGGGGAAGAGGCCTATAAAGTACTAAAAAAACAAAAAGTCGACTTCGTTATTTCAGATGTTAACATGCCGGATGGTGATGGATTGTGGCTTTTGGATAAGCTTGCTCTAGAGTATCCAGCAATTCCAGTCATTATGGCCTCGGGTGAAGTTGGCATAACCGAAAAAGAACTCATCGCTCGTGGGGCATCGGCATTTGTACCCAAAATGGATCTCTCCCTCTTGAGTTTTAAATTTTCTAAATTGGTTAAAAAAACGGCCGAAGCGACTGACTCATTTTCTTAGAAGCTTGGCGAATTTTTTAGCATCGTATCTTTCTGCAGCTTTTTCCATCCACATTTCGCATAATTTAAGTCTTGTTGTGACGATAGAGAGAACTTCTTTTCGGGTAAATTTCTTTGAGTTGGCTGCAATCAGATGCCACTGTGAAGTTCTAGGATTGCACTTTAGGAGAATCTCATCAGTCGCGCTTACGTATTTATTCCAATTCTTGCGTGCATTGATATCGGGCATGCCAATCTTCCACTGCTTGTAGGGATCTTTTAGTCGATCTTCAAAACGCCACAGCTGCTCATCTTTAGTGATACCAAGAAAGAATTTAATTAAAATAATTCCATCGTTTTGAAGTTGCGCTTCAAATTCATTAATTTCCGCATAGGCCGATTTAAGTTTATCCGCCGTTGTGAGACCATCAACTTTTTCCACCAGCGCACGCCCATACCAACTGCGGTCAAAAATCACAATCTGGCCAGGAGAGGGGAGATCGCGCCAAAAACGGTAAAGCCACGGTTTGCCTCTTTCTTCCTCAGTCGGAGCTCCAATAGGAATCACGCGCACATTTCGCGGATCAAGCTTCTCAGTGATCGAACGAATAGCGCCACCCTTTCCGGCAGCATCAAAGCCCTCGAACATAATGATCACACGATCTTTTTTATGAAACACACCCTGCTGAATCCGCAGCATCTTGAGTTGCAGTTTTTTGGCCTGCTCCTCTAAGAGCTCCTTACCATGAATCGCCTTAGGGGCCTTAGCGAGTGAACGTAGAAGACCGGAGAGCGTTTTTTCTTTTTTCATCTTGATCCTTGCCACATAACGTTTATTAATTCTGAATAATCTAAGTGATGTCTGGCCTTCTTAATCGCCTCAATATAATTTTTACGGCGAAGCTCATCATCAATAATTCCACTTCCCCAATTAGGGACTTCAATTTTTTCCTTAGCACAAATAAATTCGACTAATACCCGTGACCACCGACCATTGCCGTCTTTAAAGGGATGAATGGTCAGTAGTTTTTCATGCAGGATCGCCATCATCTCTTTTGGCGGGTAAGTTTTATTTTTAAGCCAAAATTGCAAATCTTTTTCTAGCTCTAAGAGAGCAGGGCGAACGTCAAAGGGTTTTAGAAAATCATTATTGGCCAGCTCCGTTGTACGAACAGAGCCCGCAAACTTCCAGATCTTGCCCAAAAGTTGTTTGTGCAGTTCAAGCCATGTTGGATACTCGAGATGATTTTTTTTGGTGGATTGGCACCAGGAAATTCCTTCGGCGATATTTTCAATCTCATGTTCGTAAAGCTCCGTCATATCCTGAATGTGCCTGAGCTTAAGATCTAAGCGCATGCTTTCTTCCAGGGGCGTTTGTCCTTCACGGTTTTTAAAAAAGAGAGACATTACCAAATATCCCCTTTCTCAATAAATGTTTTGGCCAAACGCTCGATGCGCTCTTTTTCATCGCCGGTGACTTTTTGATTTTCAAGTTTCATGTGCAAATCGGCGAGTCCCAGAATTTTGCGCGCTTTTTCAAAGGCCTTATCATGAATGAGAGTTTTCATTTCTTTTTTCGGCACAAAGGCATAGACCAAATCACAATCCATTGCTTCGGCCATTTTTTTTAACGTAGAAAGATTCACCTGGCCATCCACTTCCCGACGTTCGGCCTGCGCCACCGTAGCAGTGGAGAGTGAAACCAATTTAGCAAGTTCACTCAAAGTCAGACCAAGGGCCGTACGCATATAGTGAATCCAGCCATCACGAACGGATGCTGT
>CAMDQH010000071.1 GCA_945905815.1 Bacteriovorax stolpii
GGAAAAGAGGCCGATCCATTAATGAGATGCAAACTTTGGTGTTGCTCGTTTGATGTGAAAAAAATCGTAGCATTCACTGAGGGAGAAACCTCAAGGGTGATTATTCTAGACCCTGAGATTTTATAGATTGATTTTGCTTCAGTGGGATAAATTGTTGTATAAACAATTTCGTGATCAGATTTTTCTAATTTCAGATTTACAGTATGTCCAATCACGCCTTTGAAGTTAAGCATAACAGGTGGATACCAAGGTAGATTAGACAGATTCCACCACGCAAAAATGGCAAAAATAAGTGCAATTGAAAATTTAATTATTCTGGCTGATGAGTTCTTCAATTGAAATATTCCAATATTGTTTTACTTGATCAATTGTGCCAAAGGGTAAAAAGGTATCAACTAATGCTAGTTGAATTTTAAGTCCCTTGGCCAAGTATCGGTTATAGAGAGGTGCCACATAGGATTCTTTTCCTTGATTGGATCTACATTCAACTTCCGCAAGATTTAAGAGCAAATCTTTGCCCTTGAAATAATAGAAACCAACGGATGCCCATTCTGAAATCCGTTTTTTCTCTGCGACATTTAAAACATTAAATTGGGAATCTACCTGACAAAAAGACCAGCAATCACCAGGCTGAATAGAGCAAGGAATGATGCCAACATATCGATCAGACTGAATGAGATTTAAAAGATCTAGGGAAGTAAAAAACGTATCGCAATTATAGATAACAATATCTTCATATTGTATGATGTCTTTCGCTAACAAGAATGTATCTAGTTGACCCTTGGTAGTCGCTTCAATTTCAAGCCAATGGCAGTTGATTGAGGGAAAGTTTAATGGAAGAAAATCAGATTTTAGTGAAATGATAATAAGTTGATCAATAGAACGTAACTGTAAAGATTCAATCGATCGTTCCAGCATTGATTTCCCGTTTAGGTCAATCATAGGCTTAGGCTTCTTAATTCCATGCTCTCTAAATCTTAGGCCCTTTCCGGCAGCACAAATGACGTAACTAATAGGTTTCATAAATTCTCCGACGAGATAAGCAAAGAATTAATTAAAAAACCTTTGAGCTTCTTTTCTGAATCCTGATGAAAGGGTAGCATGGAGACAAACAGTGAAGCTTCTACGAGTCTAATGGTTTGCAGGTTGGTTCCCATCCTATGTAGGACGGATTCAAAAGATGTTTCAGTCAGCGGAAAAGTTTTTAATCCTTGAATATTTAATTTATTGTTGTCTTCGATAGAAAACATCTCATGATTAATGAGGTCATAGTGGCCATGCAGGCTTTGAGAGATCTTGGCCAGTTCATAGTGAGGCGGCCTAAAATTATGCTCTGGATTTTCTGAACCCTTGGGGTCAATAAGATAAAGCTCATCATTTTCGATCAACATATTTGAAAAACACATATCACCGTGGGAAAAACAAAGTGTGTAGCGTTGTTCTTTAAGCATGTTTATTTCAATTGAAGAGTTAAGATGATGAATATATTCGGCAAGGTCCCGATAACCGAACTTATGGCAAATAATGTTGAGCTCAGAGGCAGATGGTAGTTTCTGTATGAGTTCTAGGCGATCCAAATTCTTTTGTAAAATCTCCCTTGAAACTGATTCCTTAAATTCTTCCGCGCTAACCAAATGATGAGGCAAGGATAAAAGATACTTATCCACTTTAAGGATGAGACTCTGGACTAATAAATCATTCTCTGTAGGATCGATTAGTAAAAAGCTGGTATCAACTACTGGTATTTTTCGTATCCAATAGCTGCTGAACTTCTCAGTCTCTTTGAAAGAATGAACTTCAGGGTAGTAAGACGCGATCTCTGCCGGCAGGCTTTGAAAAAAATTATATTCTTGATATAATTTATCTTTTTGAATAGATCTTTTTTCATAGTAATCACCATGATCGATAAAATCGTTAAAATAACGGGTTATGATTTTATTTTTTATAAATAACCTCATAAAGATAACTGCCGCTTTGGCCCGCATATAAAAATGATTTATCTTTTAAAACTCTAATAATGGTACTCAGAATAATCTTCATTTGTTGGAAAATTTTAGCATTACTAACTTGGTCTTCCTCTCTCCATGAGATTGGAAAAAAGGCTACCTTGAAGCCAGCTATATAGGAATGAAAAAGTAATGAAACGTTAAAGGTCAGATCATTTGGAAAGCTTATATAACGCTTATCCTTTAAAAAACGTGCACTATAGACATTAAGCCCCGAGCCCATGTCGGAAATACTGCTTCTACATACGAGACTACAAAATAGATTAAGAATTCGATTCCCTAATATTCGAAACTTGGAATAGCCCTTAAGTGTCGAATGGGCGTGAAAACGTGATCCTAGTAGGCAGTCATATTCTAAGTGCAGGCCATTCTCAAGGTAAGGAAGAAGATCATGAATATTGGCCTGGTCGTCACCGTGAAGCACTATAACGTGAGAAAAACCATTTTCAAGAGCATAGGCAAAGGCTATTTTATGAGATCCACCCAAATTGTAATTTTGAGAATTTTTAAGAATAACTACAGGGGAGACTTGGTACGTATCAATAGCTTGCTTCGCCCTGCTAAGTGTATTATCAGGACTTATGTTATCAACGATTAGGAGAGTTGCCTGAATATTAGATGTTTTAATCTTATATATGACTCTTTCAATCTGATTTTCACACCTATAACAGGGGATAAATATTAGGAGCTTTGACATAAACTAATCATAACAAAAATTGTCAAAAACTGATTAATAAAAAATTCATTACCATTGATTCCTAAAGTCGTGAAGCTGCTGGCTTCAATGTTCCAGTTGGATTTGTCCTTCCGTAGCCCCGACCCAATATGTCTGCCTTAATTGAAGGGATTGGTGGTTTTATTGTACAGCAATCCAGAAAGCAGTCCGGTAATGTTTAGAGTTTCATGTATCAATCAGAGTAGATGGCAAGACTGGTGTCATTGAAGTTTTAGAAGAAGGTTCTTAAGGCCACGCCTATATCAGTCGTAACGAGCTTCTGGGCATCGTTTTCAATCCCACTGCCTTTTGCAACTGGTAGATAGCCGAATATTTCTGCCTCTGTATTATGACCAAGGTCCAATGTGTTTCTCATTATTAAATAGGTAAAACCTGTTTTTATGTCATTAACAATGGTTCCACCTAGTTTTAACAATGGGTGGATTTCATACTGATTGGCGAGAGCAATAAAATATTCAGTTGGAAGGAATCGATCATTGATGCTCGTAAGTCCAGAGAAGCGATTTTTTTTCTGATAACCGGCCTCAGCGCGTATATGCCATTTATTGGTCAGCTGCTGATCATAGCCTAACAAGACATCAAATAATGGGTGAGACTCTTTATCGTCTGTGTAATCAGTCTGGAAAAGAGTTTGCATAAAGACCATTGCTTCTGAGAAATTATAGCGAAATTGTCCACCCAGTTTAAGACGATTCTGATCTTCACCAATAACGTAATCTAATTGTAACTCATTACTAAATTGATATTCCCCATGAATCCATAGTGTTTTTTGAATTTGATTTTCATATCCATCGAGAGTTTTATCACCAAGGAAATAATAGTCGATGGTGTGCTTTTCACTCGCATAGAAAGTAAAGTTTAGCCCATCGTTACCTTGAGCTATTTGAGAAATAGCCGTGAGGCCAGTTGGTTGATTAAACGGATTAATTGGATTAAAGATTTCTCCTAGACCGTAATTAATATACATCCGTCCTGCTACAAAACGATGTTCGTCATAATCCCACTCGTAATATAATTTATTTAAAACGTATTCTGTCCTGGAGTTATCATCACCAGTTTCGTGTTTGAGTTTGAAAACATCCCGAGCAACAAGCTTATTAGGAAATGAAAATAAAAGTGGAGCAAGATAAGGCGGACTAGGATATCTGTCTTTGTAAAGGTCAGATTGACTATGTCGTGCAAAAAGATTTGTCTCAAATCGTGAATTTTTAAAATTCAGTTTGCCATTAAGGTTTCCGTAAAAAAGATAAAATTCTTCCTCGTCCCAGTCTTGCATAAGCTCATCTTTAGCCGCTTGATTGTTCCATGAATGTCTGGATTGAGCTTCAAGGTTTCCAGAAATTTCACCATCGACTAAAGACTGGGCCCAACATTGTAAACTTTGAATTAGAATAAAGAGTACAAAAACTAGCTTCATTAATAATCCGTTAGATTTTTGTGAGAAAAATAGGATGCTTTAAAATCAGTTTTAAAGGTCATTTTTTTATAAATAATAGTCGTTTTTTTATCCTTATCATTTTGTGGTTGCATAACCCACTTAGTAGGTACTTTATGACCATCAAAAGTTTTAATATCATCCAAATATAAAATTCTCTTTAGTTGGTCTTGTTTGTCATAGTACTGATACTCACGAGGCAAGCAGTCCACTTTGGATGCATAGGTAATTATCTTGGGCCACATTACTTTAGAATTACTTTTTGCTATATTTTCGATTACCCGAAAATCGACTCCACTCTTCTTTTGATTAGGCAGAAACTTGTGTTGGTAATCTTCTGCCATTGATGAAGCTTTTAAAACATCATCATTAGTAAAATCTGAACCCATCCAACTTGCTAAAAGCATGGATGATGAAACGGCAACTTTGCGCTTTAGTTTTGGAAAATAGTTCCACATATTATTATCAATTCGAAGAGTCCTTATTCCTTTTTCTTTAGCAGGTGATGTAATGGTACTTAGAGCAAGTTTCTTTCCTTCGACGTCGGAGTTTATTTCGAGGGTTCTTTCCCAGTTAGGAGTCTTGATTGTCATTTCAATCTCAGAATGAGAGTGGGCTCCTCGCATTTGATTTTCTGCGTACTTCGACCATTCTTGTGCATTGTTAGCGTTTGCACCTAAAGCTAAGCAGAAAACAAAATCTTTGCGAAAAAAAATCTTAAACATTGTGCACCCTTGATTCACTAATTTGACCATCTTTTACATAGAGGACAGTTCTAACTTGATCAATTAATCGTTGATCATGCGTAGAAAAAATAAATGTTAGTTTGAAATCTCGATTAAGCTTTAGAAATAACTCTATTATTTCGGCAGCGGTTTTTGAATCTAAATTTGCGGTAGGTTCGTCAGCAAGAATGATTTGAGGTCTTCCGGCAATAGCTCTCGCAATTGAAACCCTCTGCTGTTGACCGCCTGAAAGTTGTTTTGGAAAACGGTTACCTAGACCCTCTAGTCCAACTTGAACTAAGGCCCATTGTACTCTCTCTTTTATTTCTTTTTTGGAAAAACCTTTGAGTTGTAAGGGGAATTCAATATTTTCTGAAGCCGTTAGAATAGGCAGCAATTGATAATCTTGAAATACAAATCCCATATAATCTAGACGATGCTTGGTTCTTTCTTCAAGTGACATGGAGGTTATATCCTGTCCACCATGTTTAAGAAGCCCAGTCGTAGGAAGGATTAGGCCTGCAATTAAATTGAGAATCGTTGTCTTACCAGAACCGGATGGGCCAACCAAGGCCATAAATTCACCCTCTAGAACCTTGATATTGACGTTCTTTGCACCGAAAACTTTATTTTCTTCGGAGCTTACGTAAACTTTATCAACATTGGAAAGTTCAAACTGCATTCTTGCTCCTGCGGATAACTCTGATTAATGGATATATCATAGTGAGTATTAGGAAAGCGTAAATCATCAAAGGGACTTGCCAATAGTATTGGGGGACAGAATAAATTTTGATTAAAGGTTTAATAGTCATTCCACCCATTATGATTGGTTTGCCACCAGTGAAGAACTCAATATTAATTGGGTAGTAATGAAAAAGAGTTGTTGCGAAAAATCCCAATAGAGCACCAATTATAAGTGCAATTGATGCCATTATGAAGACTTCGATCATAAGAGATGCGGTAATCCAAGTTGTCTTAGCACCAATTATGTTCAAACTGGTGAATTCCGCTTCTCTTTCAAAAAAAGTGATCATTAGGGTATTTGAAAGACCAAGACTTACGACAATGACAATAATTAGACTAACGATCCATGTAAAGTTATCTATAAATTTAATTGAAACAGCAATTTCGGGTAAAATTTCTGTCCAAGAAGTCACTGAAGAATTTTTAACTAATGGAAGACCCTCGGAGTCCATATCGAAACTAACACGTTGGTGATACCGTTCAGGTGGTAGTGAAAGTAATTCTTGGGCAGAATGCAATTGAGTGAATGCCAATGATTCTTCAAGATCACCACCTCCGAAATCAAGTAATCCGACAACCTTAAAGAGGTCGTTTGCTACCGAACCATCTATTGCTTGTCCAATTACTGCAACTTCTTCACCTATTTGAACATCTAATCTTTGGGCCAGTTTTTTTCCTAAAATTATTTGTTTACTACCATGCTTATCTAGAAATGCTCCAACGGTAATTGCTGTATATAAAGTTGATAGTCTTTTTTCTTTTTCAACTTCTAATCCTGTTAATAAAACACCAAGTGTCTTTTTTTCACCGGAAATGAAGACCGGGGCAATTGCTCTTTTGGTTGATTTAGAAATAAGGTTATTATTTTTCAGATCCCCATCGGTCATTGTCTTGTAATGATTAAATTCTCTTTTATTAGTAGCATTGTAATATTCAGGGTGCGTTATATGATAGTTGCCCGCATACTGAGCGAGAAAATCCTTCATTATTTCTCTCGAACCAGAATTGGCAAAGTTTAGATCCCATATGATGAACCCGCAGCCCAAACTCAAACTGAGAATCATGATAATGGTGCGTTTTGGTACTCTGAATAAGTTTCGATAGCTAAATTTGAGCAGGTAGAGAAACCCATTCATGGTGCAACCTCTAGCTTTTTCAAAGTTCTATAAATTGACCAGATATAGCTAATACTGAGTACAATGATAATAAATGCGAACGTAATTATTATTTGCTCGGCAGTGAGTTTTGGATAAATAATTCCTGGAAGCTTTATTCCTGCTCTTTCGATAGAAATCCCGTCATTTATGAATCTAAAATCAATCCCCGTTTGGGCCTGAATTCCAATAATGATCGTTAAGAGAAGCGAAGAAAAAAAACCAGAAACCAGGATCATTTGAATAACTTCAAATACTCCAATTTTCCAGAATTTGTCTCTCGTAACACCTAAAATATTAAGCATCCGGATTTCTTTTAAACGCTCTTGCCACATCATTTGAACAGGGGTCAGGATTGTCATGGTAATGGTGATTGCGATGATAATAAAAAAGAATTTTATCATGCCATCATGAAATTCAAGTACCACTGCCATCTCAGGATTGAGATTCTTCCAGGATTTCATTTCAAGTCCGGGTCTTACTATCCTTTGGGAAATAACTTTTCCATCTTCAAGCCCATCCACTATCAGGGGGATTCGATTAAATAAAATTTTGTTTTTATTCTCGTTTAAAAAAAGTTTTTGCCAAGTCTTTTGATTTATATAAACAAATCTTTTTTCAAAGCCCCGGCTGTTGTACTTGTAAATCCCTTTTATACGAAGTAGCTCCGATCTCAGTTCCCCATTTACGTCCTGGTAATTTAAAACTATTTGATCGCCAACGTTGAATTTAAAAAGTTTGGCCAGTTCGGCTCCAATATTTACAGCACTTTCATCCTCAACTTCAATGAAACTGCCGGAAACGAATCTCTTATGAATCGGTAAGAAATGGTTATGATAAGGCGGATGTATTCCTATGACTGTTAGACCGGTGGCACCTTCGGGAGTTGAAATATTACCGTCAAGAACAAGTTCTGGAGAAAAACTTTTTATTGGGGAAGTCATCAGATGAGAGTATTTACTAAATTCTAAGGGGGTGGATGCATCTGTTGATTTTGCATAAGTTGATTCTTGTACTTGAAAATAGCCGGTATTTGTATTAACTACGGCTTTTTCAATCTGATGATTAAACCCATCAAAAAATGCAACGACCCAGACAGCAATAAAGACTGCTAATGAAACAGATAAGCCGATAAAAAAACTTCGACCGGAGTTTCGACGAATGCTTTTCCAGGCATATTTGAAAAGATATGAATTTTCATCATTCAGCATATAATCTTCTTATGACTTCAACTTTACTTAACTTCGAAGACTTTCATCGAATTATTCTTTTGGCGGTGCCGCTCGTATTCGGAGGCATTCTCCAAATGATTGTCGTAAAGAAGGTTATCCTATCTTACTTTAAGAAACCGATTCATCATAGATGGTTCGGCCTTAACAAAACATGGCGTGGATTTATTATAATGCCGCTGGTAACATGGCCTGGAGTGATGATAGGCCAACATATTGAAAAATTATTAGATTTAAGTAGTCCACTATTAGTCCCACTTCCTAGTCTTTTTTTTGCCTTTATTTTAGGAATTGCCTACTGCTTGGCCGATTTACCAAATTCATATCTTAAAAGGAAGTTTTCTTGCAGAGAAAAATTTTTCAAAATTGCAAGAGTTTGTGATGGAACTTCAATTACACCTGCTTCGCCTTGAATGGGTTCGGCAAATGCTCCTGCAACTAGCGAAAAGGAATGTTTTGAAATCACTATTCCCTTAGGGCCGCTTGCTATAAATACAAGGTCCTGCTTTGTGCTTTCAATTACTTCACTAATAGTATTTAAATCATCGTGCGCTGAAATAAAGATTGTTTGAGTATTGAATTCATCACCAAGATAGAAATCATTTCTAAAGTGCTCGTTACTAGTAATTGAAAGCGCTCCTAGAGTTTTCCCATGATAGGCTTTTTTAAGTGCGATCAACTTTGGTCTTTGATTTAATTGGAGAAGGTTAATTTCGCGAATTAGACTTACCAATGAATCCATGTCGTGAACATTCGCAAGTTGATGAAGAAAATAACTTCTTCTTTCTTCAGTCATTTTTAATTCATCAGTTTTATTTACAATTTCGGTTTTAAGCTTTAAAAGAATTTTTCTTTCAATCTTGGATTCTGATCTCTGCACTTTTATAAGTGCCTGATTCATTTCTTTTTCAATTTGCTGACTAATCTCAATTAACTTATGTTTAAAATGAAGTTGAGATTGTTTTATTGCTGCTTCAATAGCCTCAGTTCCAGAATTTGAAAGATTCGTTACCCATGGACCTTCTGAAATTTTTCTGGCATTTTGTAGATTTTGGTTTTTTTCATAATAAAGGTAATCACCTTCGCCACGAGTATACGTTTTGTCTAAATTCATGGCCTCTAGAAGTTTTGCAGTTAATGGACGTGCAAAAACAGCATAGTCATTCACATCGTTTGCACGCTTAGTCTGTGACTGCTCGTTAATGCGCTTTAATAAGTCCATAAGGTACTTATAGCAATCTTTAGGCCAACACTGGTTTGTCCTAAGTCGATATATTGGCCTTGGAGGGGTCATTTTGCAGTATCGCGTCTAACTTTTAGACAACAGATGTAGATCTTTCAAGCAAAGTTACAGGTATCGATTTGAGAATTATTATGTGTTGAAATTGGGAGTATTAAATGAAAATCACGATAGGCCTATTTTTAGCCTTTATTTCTATATCCTCATTCTCACAAGTTTGTAAAAACAAGGGTCCTAATGTCATCCTTTTTACCTGGGATGGAGTCCGATCTCATGAATTTTTTAATGGTACTGGTATTTTTCATGCTAACCAATTGCCTGCTTCTGATCGTGGCGAAATCCTAAAGACTTTCTGGTCCAAGCACGCAAGTGAAGGGACAGTTTTTGGTGGAGGCAGCAGATACCAAATAGGTAGTAAAATTGCTATAAGCCTACCTTCGTATCAAGCAATAATGGTTGGCCATCCTACTAATTGCATGAACAATAAATGTGACAGTATCCAAGAAGTTTCTGTTTTAGAGAATGTGCGTGAATTCCTAAATCTAGAAAAGAAAGATATTGCAGTTTTTGCTTCATGGAACAGGATACTTGCTGCAGCAGCTTTGGATTCAAATAAAATAACCCATGGCATTTATCCTGAGATTTTCGATGATGGAACTCAAGATGAGCAAATGCTTAAGATTCAAAACGAAGCGATGATAGATTTGCCGAAGTGGAAGGGGTCAAGAAAAGACAAGTATACCTTTGAACTTGGAATGCATTATTTAAAAAAGCACTGTCCTCGATTGCTTTATATTTCTTTAGTTGATTCTGATGAGTTCGGACATGATGGTGACTATCCGAATTACGTAAGGTCTTTAAGACAGTACGATGAATACCTCGATCAGCTCATTAATACCCTGAACTCTATGGGTGAGTATGGCCGCCAAACAACTTTGCTGGTTACGACCGATCACTCCCGAGGTCCCGGCCCTTTGTGGCTTGGCCATGCTATTACTTCGTATTCCGAAAAAAATGTTTTTCTTTATGCTAAAGGTAGAGGAGTAAAAGCGACTGGTAGAACGAAAGAAATGGGCAATCATACAAATATCAGGCCTACGATAGAGTATTTGTTAGGAGTTACTCCTACGGGTGAAATTCTGCCGAATATTAGCCTGTAATAGTCGGGTAATTAAAATCATCCCTCCTCATTAGAATCTCCCAATCTTCCGAAAAGAAGACAGGAGACTCTAATATGCAAAATCAACAATGGAATTATTTTCAGTTTAGAAAACAGCACGACTACCCAGTCTATCTGAGATTTAAAAAAGAAGAACTTAATCCAAAGTTTTCTCACCTTCTTTCCGAGTTAGGTTTTAATGAATTAACTGAAGCAGAGTCTAAGAAAATCCCCCTACAAAGGGACCATACAAGATTATTAACAGTTCAGTTTGCTAGCGCTAGATTGGACCAACAATTAAATAGTTCTGATCTTCTTGATAAGTATGGTCCTGAGGTTTTATCAATTCAGGCCAGCACTCCTATATATACATATCGCAGAGTCGGAATCATGGCCCTTCCAATCAATAAAGTGCTTTGGGATTTAGCACTTCATTCTGAAATTTCTCAAACTGATCAGATGATTGGTTTTCGGGTTATTCTCGTTCGATATATTTCTCAGGCCTTAGCAGAGCAGGGCGTTTTATGTTATTGGGGAACGGTTAGAGATGAGTCTGTGGTAGTTATGAAACAGTCGCAATCATTTGGTGAGGCCGTTTTTATTGATTGGAGTAAAAAAGCAATTTTTTCTAATGGTGGAGAAATGAAATTTAATTCTCATTTAAAAATTCTTCGAAAAGACAAAGAATCTAAAACTTCTGGTTCTATGGGCCGCGAAGAAGTCATTAGTTTTTTAAGTGTCAGCACTTGTCTATTAAGTTTTAGTGGTATTACAAACTCAATGAAGCGAGCGATTGTAGAAATGAGTGCCAAGGTCACAACTAATTACTCAGTTTCGGAAGGTTCTCCTAATCTCTAGTTGTCTTCACATTTTTCGTCCTATAAGCTTTAAGGCATGAATCAAGAATGGATTGATCCGGTTATTTTCTCTTTAGGGCCTCTGCAGGTGCGTTGGTATGGCGCAATGTATGTAATGGGCTTTCTCGTTGGTGGATCTATTCTCAAATATTTAGCTGGCAAAAAGTTTTGGCCTCTTTCAAAAGAGCATATCGACAAATATATTACGATGCTAATCATTGGTATGTTCCTTGGGGCAAGATTGTTTTATATTCTTCTTTATAATTGGGAATATTATTCAGTAAATCTCTTGGATATTTTTGCTGTCTGGAAGGGCGGTTTAAGTTTCCATGGAGCTGTATTTGGAATGTGCTTGGCAACTTGGATGTTTGCCAGAAAAAATAACCTTCACTTCTTTCAGATCGCTGATTGTATGGCAGTTGCAGGGTCGCCAGGATTATTCTTTGGCCGGATGGGGAATTTTATTAACGGCGAGCTTTATGGCCGGGTAACTGATTCATGGGCCGGAGTTGTTTTTCCGGGAGCTGGCCCTTTTCCACGTCACCCTTCTCAATTGTATGAAGGGGTTTTAGAGGGAATTGCACTCTTCTTGATATTATTCGCTGTTCATAAACGAGAACGTTTTTATGGCGTTTGTAGTGCGACCTTTTTATTAGGTTATGGAATATTTCGTTTTATTGTGGAATTTTTTCGTGAACCAGATGCTCAACTTGGGTATTATTTTGGTTATTTCACCATGGGTCAAATCTTATGTTTTTTAATGATGATTGGATCTTACTTCATGCTTATGTATGCCAAGAAAATCAACATTAAAAACCCGCTTATTAATCGCTAATTCTTAGGCACAGATTCTTTCATTGTTACGATGAGTGGTTTAAAACCATTGGCTAGTTTTGACGGGAAAACTGTATAAAAAACAGTAAAGCATGTGATGGTACAGGCGGCTGAGTAGACATGCTTTAAAGAATCTTGCTCCCAACTATAGACTGCTTCTTCACCAACTTTTCTAAAATCTTTTTGTTTGCCTATTTTATTAACCAAAGATTGAAAAAAAATGTCATGAAGAAAGTAGCTGGGAAGCTTGGCAAAGAAATCTAATATTTTGCCATCTTTGGCCTGAACAATAACTGGAAATTTATAACGAATGTGGGCAACATAAAATTTCAAAGTCTCTATGCCGTTCTTATCTCCCATAACTTCTGACTTGCCATATTTTTTTTGAATATCATCAATTTTCTTTTCAGGAAAAAAATCTGCCAGGCTTTCTAGGCTGAAATTATAATTTAGTGCTTCAACTTTTGCGTTTAAAGGTTGAAACATCATCGTAAGGCATGGCAAAATAATAAGGAGCATAAACATATTGGAATTTTATCACAGCTTAAAGTTGAGTGTTTTAGTTTTTATTTTTTTAAGTAAAGACGCAAATGGTCCTACAACGAGAATCTTTTAAGTTGCTGATTCCATGGATAGGTACTCCTTGTAGGGACAACAAAGTTTGCCCCTATCTTGTTTGGGGGCCTAAATACATTATGCTTTTATAAAGGAAGTATTCTTTTTACTTCTGGAAAGATTAAGGACGTTTAGATGATGACAAAACTGGCACTGACGCCTCTTGTATTGGTTCTTTTTCTTACAGCCTGTTCGACGAACAAGAGAAGACCCTCTAAACAATCGTATAATCCTACTGTTGCTGAGCAAGCAGAATACTATCGTGTCCAAGAAAATTTGATCGAAAAAGATCTCCCGAATTGCCTGGGATGCATCCATGGAAGTTCACATGCTAAAACATTTACCTCGCCGGTAAATACTTATGAAATTGAGCCCCAAGCTGTAGCTGAACTGGGATTAAGAAATAGTAAATTTGATATCCCTGTGACTTGGAATAAACAAGTTGCGATGTGGGTGAAATTTTTCACTGGAAAAGGTCGCGGTCATTTTTTAAATTACACACAAAGAGCTGGCCGATATGCTCCTGTTCTTTCAAAAATTATGGCCGACAATGGTTTGCCACGTGATTTAATTTATTTAGCGATGGCAGAATCAGGTTTTACAAACAGTGCTCGCTCTTGGGCCAAAGCTGTTGGTCCATGGCAGTTCATGCCTTATACAGGCAGAAAATTTGGTCTCAATATTGATTGGTA
>CAMDQH010000072.1 GCA_945905815.1 Bacteriovorax stolpii
ACTCTGCTTCCGACTGCCAGAATAAGAGTCAAAGGACCTACTCTTCCTAGATACATCATGGAAATAATACATAACTTCCCTATACTGCTTAAAAATGGTGTTATTCCCATACTAAGTCCGACTGTACCAAAGCCGCTTACGACTTCAAAAATGAGAGATAAAAAACTCTTATCCGGTTCGACCCTCACTAAAACAAGTACTCCTATACTTACTACAATTAGGCATATAATAAAAATTGCAATTGATTTTACCACCGTTTGGGCCGGGATTCTTCGTTCAAACATCTCAACCTCCTGCCGACCCTGGAGTGTGGCCTTGACGGAATAAAGAAGAATCGCAAAAGTTGAAGTCTTAACACCACCACCTGTAGATCCAGGTGAAGCACCGATAAACATCAAAAGAATCATAAGGTAAATACAGTGGGGCTGAAGGGCCATCATAGAGACTGTATTAAAACCTGCAGTTCGTGTTGTGGTCGATTGAAAAAATGCAACTTGGAATTTTTCCCACATTGAATAATCTTGAAATGAATGTAGGAATTCTCCAAAAAATAAATAAAAAGTACCTGTGATGAGTAGAAGTGTATTTGTAACTAGGACAATTTTTGTGTGAAGCGAAAGTGATCTAAGAGAACGTTGTTTCTTTTTTAACATATCACCAACGTCTTTCAACACCGAAAATCCAATGCCACCAAATATGATCAAAAAAGCTATCGTGAAATGAATCAGCGGAGCAAACTTAAAATCCTCAAGATTATTATTCCAGAGCGCAAACCCTGCATTACAAAATGCAGAAATCGAATGATAAAAACCGTAATACAGGGATTGTCCTATCTCGAAACCTTCCTGATAAAACCCTATGGTAAGAAGGATTGCTCCCACAAATTCAATGGCGAAAGTATATCTAATAACATTCACGACAAGATTCAAAAGCTCTTCCGAGCTTGATGTGTCTAGCACATCATGCATAATGACCTGCTCTCTCATCTCCAGGTTTTTTCCCATAAGTACGGCCATGGAACTTGAAAGGGTCATAATTCCCAATCCACCCACTTGAAGTAGAACAAGAAGAACCATTTGGCCAAAAACACTTAAATCATCAACCAATGAAATTGAAGCAAGCCCTGTTACACATGTAGCAGAGGTAGACATAAAGAAAGCATCTATCAGGGAGATACTTTTTCCAGGGTTAGCTGAAACAGGTAGCATTAAAACCAGAGCACCTAAAGTGATCCAGCCAGCAAATGAAAAAAGAATAACTTGAGCAGGTTGAAGCTTTAAGCGGAAAAGAAAACTACTTGCACCTGTAGAAAGATCAGGTTTTTTTTCTTCTGGTTTCTCATAAAAAGAAATCACAGTTGAGAAGAGATGCACAGCAGAGAGCCAATAAACAAACTCGATATCACCCCAAGTAATCATTACTGGAACAAAAATGATAAGAGAAAATATATAACGCCTAATAAAATCTTCGAAACCATCGCTTTTTAAAAAATTCACAGCAAGCGAAATAAACAAAACAATCGGAACAACCCAGAGAGCATATTGAAATATTAATTCTAAAGGTAATTTAACCAGAAGCTGAGGCGCTTGCTTGGCCTTATTAAGGGTATAAATAATAACGAAGAAGCCATTGATGACAATCTCTAGTAAGAGTGGCAATCTTCCAATCAAGTAATTCATAGCTTAAATCTTACTGTCTTTTAAAAATATTCCTAGGGATAGTTCATGCAGCACCAACGAATGCTTCCGTTTAAAATCCAAAGTATGGATAGCCTTGGACAAGGGGTAAGTAAAGAGACTGATAAAATTACTTTTATCGCTAAAACATTGCCAGGTGATATAGGAATGGCCCGAATTGTTTCTGAGAGAAAAGGTGTGTGTTTTGCTAAGCTGCAAAACCTGGAAGAAGCTTCGAAATTAAGAATTAAACCCATTTGTCCACATTTTGAAACTTGCCCGTCTTGTCATTATTTACACACGACCTATGAACAAGAGCTAGAGTTCAAAAAACAAAATTTGGAAAAGCTCTTTTGTAAAATCCCTCATCCTGAAATCCAAGTTACCCCTGCCATCAGGAGAACTCATTACCGAAATCGAATCCAGCTACATTACCATCAGGGTAAAAAACAACTTGGCATGATAGACCTGAAGGACCAGTCAATTGCCCCTATCGCTAATTGTATTATTGGGCGCGACACAGTTTTGGAAATGATTCATAAATTGTATAAGGACGACTTTTGGCTAACTCTAGCAAAGCATGAACCAATGCAAGGACATGTTGAAATTTATGAGTTAAATGGCGAAGTCGGTGTGAGTTGGAATAAGCCTTACGCTCAAGGAGGATTTACTCAGGTATTTGACGAAATGAATCAGCTATTGAAAAATCAATTAATCCGCTGGTCAGAAAAATTACCTACCTTTAATCTTCTAGATCTTTTTGCAGGGAACGGGAATCTAAGCGAAAAGCTTAATTATTCCAATCGCTTATGCGTTGACATCTACAATAATGTGCCAGCAGGTAATTTTCTTTCTCAAGACCTATATGATGATCAGTCTCTCAAAAATGTTAAGAATAAATTGCAGGGCCTTGGCGTTCGGCCTTCAGTTTTGGTTTTAGATCCACCTCGTTCGGGTTTAAAAAATATGGACCAATGGCTAGAAGAATTCAAGCCTAAACATGTGGCCTATGTCAGTTGCGATCCCCACACTCTGGTAAGGGATATAATGCCACTCAAGAACTACAATCTTATAGAATTGCACTTAATTGATTTTTTTCCATCCACCTTCCATTTTGAGACCGTCGCTTTTCTCGAGAGAAAGTAGCGTTTTCTTTTTACAATAATCCTCCCCTTAATTAGAATGAAGTAAGTACTTATTACTGCGAAACAGGAGATCCCATGCGTATTGGCATGATTTATAGGAATACTTTCATATTGGTTTTAGCCTTTCTTGTGTCTGCCTGTTCAAGCAATGCCAAGAAAGCAAAGCAACAATCTGAACTTTATTTTGGTGCAGGGACTCAGAGTTTAATGAGCCAGGACTTCACTGATGCTCTTCAGAACTTAGTAAAAGCAAATGAACTTGATCCAAATAACGATGGAATACTCACTAACCTTGCGATGGCCTACTATTTTAAAGGCGAAAGAGATCTCGCAGTAAGAACTCTTAAAAAAGCTATTGAAATAAACGAAGACAACTCAGATGCAAAAGTTAATTTAGCATCCATTTATTTCAAAGATGGTGATTTCAATAATGCAGAAAGAGTTTATAAAAAGGTTTTAAAAGATCTCACTTATGATAAACAAGCGAGAACACTTTATAACCTCGGTACCATTGAGCTTCAAAGGAAAAGAATAAGTGCTGCTGAAAATTATTTCAGCAAATCCATTAAAGAAGAATCAAACTATTGTCCTTCGTATTTTCAGCTAGGCTTAATCCAGTACGACAAAAAACAATTTCATCTAGCACTTAAAAGCTTCAAAGATGCTACTTTAGGAGCCTGTTATGAAACTTCCCCAGCTGCGCACTATTACCAGGCCATGACTCTAGCAAGTCTAAAACGTTTTAATGAAGCACGTATGAAGTATGATGAAATTGATGTCCGCTTTAAAACAACAGATTATGGGGCCAAGGCTCGCTTAAAAATGAATGAACTAAATGAAATTGAGAAA
The DNA here is from genome assembly GCA_945905815.1 of Bacteriovorax stolpii. Taxonomy (GTDB): domain Bacteria; phylum Bdellovibrionota; class Bacteriovoracia; order Bacteriovoracales; family Bacteriovoracaceae; genus Peredibacter. The sequence continues at coordinate 3,671 of CAMDQH010000072.1, forward strand.
TATAATCCAGCTGAAGAATCTCACGCATCAAGGAAGATGCTTGAATCTCCGGAATTCTAAGGATTACTAAGGACGGATATGATGAACGAAGATACGACCTCTGACTCTGATACTATTTCAGGGTCAAGCCTCTTAGGGGATTTTCTTAAGCAGAAAAGACTGGATAAGAATTTTTCCCTCGAAAAGCTTTCACAAAAGACGAAGATCAGCGTCAATATCTTAAAAAGCCTAGAAGCAAATGACTATGATCATCTTCCAAGTGCTGCTTACATAAAAGGCTTTGTTTGTAGTTACGCAAAGGTTCTTGGAATATCATTACCAGAAACCATTTCGAAGATGGAATATACTTACCTAAGTGTTCTTGGAAAAGCTTTCCCGGCACTCAACCACACGACAACAATGCCAGCACAAATAAAAACAAAGCTGGCAGCTATTGCTGGGCCTACTCCTCATGAAGTCATCGAGAGCAGTGACTCGATCCTCGAAAACACTAAATCCGCACTTCCCATAATCATTCTGGCATCAGTGATATTGGTTTTCATCGGTGGATATAAGTTAATTTCTTCAATTGTTGAAAATGAAGTTCTTGGAAATAAAACGGCTGACTCAGGCTTAAAGATAGAATCGAGCGCAGCGCTTGTAAAACATCCGGTTCTGGAAAAAACTGCCCCGAAAGTTGAAGTCTCAGCCGATGGAGAAAAGCGAGCAGAAGGCACTGCAGATGTAGCGCCAACTCCGGAAGAACCTAAACCTTCTCCTGATTTTGAAAGAAATTTTCCGAAAATAGATTTTAAAAAAATTAAATCTAAGCTATTTCAAGTAAAAACAGATGCCCCGGAAAATGATGATCAAACATTATTACCAGACACAATCAAAAGTTCAATTAACTCCGGTCTTCAAAATGTTTATGTACGAGCTTTCGATGGCAACACTTGGGTTAGTTATAAAATTGATAACAATCCAATTGAAAGTGTAATCATCAGCAAAGGCAGTGACTTGTTTATTCAGGGGGCCGAAATTAGATTGTTTCTTGGGAATGTAAATGTGACTAAGATTTTTTATAACAATTATCTTATCGAAACACCTTCAAAATCAGGGGTCAAAAGTTTGATTTTCCCTGAAGAAAGTAATTCTAAATACATGATGCCTCTTTTTCCTAAAGCAAAAGATGATATCCTCTACACTGCAGAGGACTACACCAAGCGAATGAATTTAGAAGAAGAAGAATTAAAGAAAAGGCAGCAGCTCTAGCTTAAGACTGCCAGTCTAATTTTTTATAAAACCAGATGCCGAGCATTCCCATCACGCTAGCAGGAAAAAATACTGCTAGTGTAACCGGTATTTGATCTTTGTTTGCCATACTCACTAATGAAAAGAACAGGCCGTAATAAAGAATAAGACACGAAATGCCAATTACTCCTGAGTTTTTGCCCTTTCCTCTTGTTCCCGTAATTCCAAGAGAAAACCCCAAAAAGCAAAAAACAAAAATAATTAAGGCGCCATTCTTACGGTTCCAGTACTCATATTTTGCATTAAAAAATTCTTTTTTATTAAATTTATAGATTTTCTCAGCTTCTTTAAAGGTCATGCTTAAGACCTCCTTTAATTCTACCGAGGACAACATAGTTTCCTTGACTGAAAAACGATCTTGAAACTGAGATTGAGAAATAGGAAAAATATATTTAGTGAAAAGAATCTTCTCAATTTCGTTTTTATCATTTTGGCCGATAATGTTCCCATTAAAGAGGATCAGTGTCAGTTTTTCAATTAATGAATTAGGGTCTCGCTCAAAAATGAGTTCCCCTCGAGCGGCGAAAATAACTCTATCGTCATTAGTCTTCTTGTCTTTAATCTGAAGAAATACTTCTTCAAGGCTCCGGCCATATTTAGTGGATCTCGTTGCAAATAAAGTGAGGCCTGGAATGAGGTTAAAGAACTGACCGGCCTTAATCCCAGCTAGTAAGCCACTAGAAGTCAGATAGTTCACCTTCCGTTTGAACTCTTTGTTTGAATGTGGAATGAAATTTTGATTTAAGTGGTAAACAGAAGTTGAAAGAAGTGCTGCCACTAATAAAAATGGGAGCAGAATTTTTTCTTTAGTCAGTCCCGCTGCTCGCATCGCAATATATTCTGAATCACTAGATAGTCGATTGACGCAATAAATAGTTGAGAAAAAGACTGCAATAGGTAGTGCCAAAGGAACAAAGGATAATGCGAGATTTGCGACTAATCCGGCCACAAACCAAAGCGAAATCTCGCGGGTTACCAATAAATTAGTGAGTTTAAATAGATCTAACGTAAGCAGAAATCCAATGAAAAAAAAGGTGCTTACTACTAAGGGCGTAATAAGCTGGGCGGCCAGATATCTCTGTAATAAAAGTTTCATCCATACAAGATACCAAGTGTTCCCCTTTCATTCAAGAAAAGGCAATATATGGGGGTCTAGATAATAAGGAGTTCCTATGCAAATCAAGCTCGACGTTGTTGGTGATCTGTTTCTTGCCTCTGAATTGAAGATTTTGACGGCGTTCCAAAAGAACCAAGCCTCTAAAACAAAGGGCGGAAAAGCTGAAACGTCTGTTTCAATTGAACATTGGTCGGATAAAGGTCTTAAAGAAGAATTTTTCAACCTCAAAAACAGCAAAAATTATAAAGCTGCCAAAGATGAAACAATTTCATTCACTGGTGCGACTGGAGAAACAGTTTGGGTTGTGGGCCTTGGAGATAAATCAAAATTTGATGCTGAAGATATCCGAAAAGTTATTGCAAAAATCCTTAAGGGAACTCGCTCGAGTAAATTTGAAACCATCGGTATCGATGTTCCAGGTTTCAATACAATAAGAGATGAAGCACGCACAACACAGGTAATTGCTGAAGCGGCTTATATGACTGGTTATTCTTTTGATAAATATAAATCGAAGAAATCAGAACCTTATCATTACACTGTCATCCTTGCGCACACTGAAAAGAAGAACGGCATCAAGATTGAAAAAGCTCTAGTCTCAACCAAGAATATCTGCGAATCAATTAATGTCATGAAAGATTTTGTAAATGAAGTACCAAATATTCTTCACTCTGAAGAGTATGCTAAACGCATTGATGCAGACGTAAAAAAGAATCTTAAGGGTGTTAAAATCAAGATCCTTAATAAAGCTCAGATTCAAAAAGAAAAAATGGGAATGTTTCTTTCTGTAAATTCAGGATCAGCTTATGAACCACGCTTGGTTCATTTAACTTATGAGCCTACAAAGTCGACAGCTAAAACGAAACACGTTGCTCTCGTTGGAAAAGGCATTACGTTTGATACAGGTGGATACAGTCTGAAGCCTGGTGCAAGCATGATGGGAATGAAAAATGATATGGGTGGTTCCGCAACTGTCTATGGCGCTTTTCGTGCAGCTGTCTTGGAAAAAGCTCCGATCAAAATAACTTGCATACTGGTTATAACAGATAATGCTGTCAACGAACACGCAACGATGCCAGATTCTGTAGTAACAGCTCGCAACGGTAAAACGGTTGAGATTCTTAATACAGATGCTGAAGGCAGATTAGTTTTAGGCGATGCTCTGGATTATGCCTGTGATCTTAATCCTCACTTTATTATTGATGCAGCAACTTTAACGGGCGCTTGCCTGGTTGCTCTTGGCAATCAAATTTGTGCGATTCTCGGAAATGATCAGAAGTGGATCAACGAAATATTAGCTTCTGCAAAATCTCAAGATGAATACATGTGGCAACTTCCAATCATTAATGAGTGGAGACAGGATATAAAATCAAAAGTAGCCGATATTAAAAACATCGGTACACCAATGAGGGCCGGAACTGGTATTGGAGCTGCATTTCTTGAAGAATTTATAAAAAATGATATCAAGTGGGCCCACCTAGATATCGCAGGTGTTGTTGATGCTCAATCTCATCTTCCTTACTGTCCTGCTCATGGTGCATCTGGATTAATTGTTCGAACTTTGACTAACCTCCTTGTGAATGCAAAATAATTCTCATTTTAAAATTGTTCTTTTTGCGCCCGAAATTCCCGGTAATACCGGGAGTATCGGGCGCACTTGCGTTGCTTTAAATCTTGAGCTCTTACTGATTAAGCCTTACGGTTTTGAAATTGATGAAAAAGCCGTGAGACGCGCGGGTCTGGACTACTGGAAATTTGTTCAAATCAGAGAATTTGAATCGTGGGAAGATTTTCTCATCAAGGAAAAACCACCTCGGGAAAAATTACTTTTCTTTGAAAACAATGGCGAAAAACTTCATTACGAAGCTCCATATACAAAAGATTGTTATTTATTATTTGGCGGGGAAACCCGTGGCTTTCCCTATCAGGTAGAGGATGAATATAAATCAAACTTTTATCGTTTACCTATGTTTTCTGAAAACATTCGATCCTTAAATCTTTCAAATGTCGCAACTGCCGTTGCCTATGAATGCATGAGGCATTTTGTATAATGGACAATTTCTACGAAATGATTTCTGGCTTCAAAAACTTTAATGGAATCACGACAGGTGAGTATTTCCAACCTGTCCCATCTGACTGGGCGATCTTTATTACCGACGTCAAGGGATCAACAAAGGCCATTGCTGAGGGTAAATACAAAGATGTGAATACGATAGGAGCTGCTTCGATAGTGGTAACCAGAAAGGCCATGGGAAAGAGTGATTTCCCATTCGTATTCGGTGGTGATGGGGCAACTATGCTCATTCCACCTTCAAAGATAAAAGCCGTATCAAGCGAATTATGTGCCCTTAAAAGACTTTCCTTGAAAAATTTTCGCCTGGATTTAAGAGTCGGAATGGTCACGATATCAGAACTCTATGCCCAGAATAAAAATATCGAAGTAGCAAAATATGAACTAACTCCAGGTAGAAGCGTTGCCATTCTTCGTGGAGAAGGAATGAATACGGCCGAAGAATGGATAAAGCAAAACCGTGATAAGTATGAAGTTAACGATATGTCTTCAAAGGAAGCAGACCTGAAAGGACTTTCATGCCGCTGGCGCCCAATACCAAGTAAACATGGAAAGATTCTTTCTCTTATCATTTATTCAAGAAAGAATTCCTTAATTTACCAAAATATATTAAAAGAAATGGACCACATTTTCCCTAATGGAATTGAATCGTTAAATCCTGCGAATACAGAACTAAGTTCCTACAAATCGATATGGCAATGTATGAAGGATGAAATTAAATACCATCCCAGCATTTTTAGCGTGGGCTTAATTCGTCGTTTCCTCGAAATTATTCCTGCTTTTATTATATTTAATTTTAAAATCCCTATTCCATTTGTACGTAGATATGTTGAGTCCATTCAGGTTCACTCTGATTTTAGAAAATTTGATAACATGTTAAGAATGGTCTTAGATTGCACCAATGAGCAGACATTTAAAGTTAAACAACTTCTTGAGCGACTTCATGGGACAGGGGATGTTTTTTACGGCACATTTGAATCAGAAAAATCTCTCATGACGTGCTTTGTAGATGGTCTTACACAAGGCCAACACATTCATTTTATGGATGCAGAAGATGGTGGATATGCGATGGCCGCATTAGTACTAAAAAAACAAATCAAAGAAGCGACATTAAATGCACTTGATAGGTGAATTTTTCTTAATGTAATCTTCCATTTCTTTCCAATAATACTTATCAGTCATTTTGAATTCAGGAAAGATGGCCTGAACTTTTTTGGGAAGAAGTAATTTAACGGCATACCCAATTTCAGCAGGCAATGTCATTGAGTATAGTTTGTTCTTATCTATTCTCTGACCCTTGATCTTGTAATTAAAAGTGTAATTTAATCCACCGACATAAGGAATATTATCAAGGCCAATCGAATTATAGGTTACGCCATAGAAACTGATTCCGACCTGACTCTTGAGTGCTAAAATAGCCTTCAAAATAATTTTCAAGTTTTTCCCATTGGTTTCAATGGTGCCCATTTTCCAACCCGGATCTCCCGGTAAACTAACGTGAGGAAAGTTATCAACGATATTCCCAAACGTAATTACACCTGGATCTATAGTCACTCCTTCGAAAAATGCTAAGTGAACACCAATGTCAGTTCCTGTCGCATCGGACGACAGTTTGGCCATATTTTTACCCCAGCATGAATTTTTTACTACGGGATGGCCATCTTCATAGCCTGTCAGTTTGATTTCCGAGTAACCAATCGGTTCATCAAATCGTCCACCAAATAGTTTATTGCGATCCACAGCAGTTTCTTCAACGAATTTAGACATGTGGGAGTCTTCTGGCATAGGAGCTGCGATATCAATCAACTTATATTCAACGACCTCTACGACATGATTCTCTTTTACATCTATTAGTAAACTTCCTAAAACCAGACCGTGAGAAGCGGCTTGCACAATTGGCACATTTTTTTTATCTAAATTTTTTACCAGTAAGGCCTGTTCTAAGCGCTTGTGATTATGTCCACCCACAATGAGATCAATATCCTTAGAGCTTTTTGCCAGCAATTTATCAAATGTAGTACCAATGTGGGTAAGTGCAATGACCAAGTCTTTGCCAGCACTTCTTGCAATAGTGGCCTGGATATTACCAACAAGTATGGGTTCATTAATCCAACCAGGGCTCATCGAATATTGAAACTCGGGTTCGGCCGTTGTTAAACCAATCACTCTAATTTTAATTCCATCTTTTTCAATGTCTGCGTATGGCTGAACGAGATTAGACAGTCCCATTTCAGGAGTACTCACAAGATTAGCACTAACAATTTTTGTTTTTACATTGGCACGTTTAATTTGAGTTGCAAGGGCCTTACCACCCAAAAGAAAATCGTGGTTACCGACGACTGCTATATCTGTTTGTAAAATATCCAAGGCCTGAAGAGAATTTGCACCTTCATTAGTTAAATAATATGAAGTTCCGTCACTAAAATCTCCACCATCAAGGATAAGAGTTGAGATACCTTTCTTTATATCTTCACTTTTTAAATCATCAATCTGGGCCTTAATTCGAGCGTAACCACCTCTCCCATCAACATATCCTGAAAAATACGAATGAAGGTCATTCGTATGGATAATGTGCAAGAGCTTAGCGTGTGAAGCCAAGCTGGTGGCAAAAAGAAATAAACAAAATAGTATTTTCATATGTTTTACTCAGCAAATTAGGGGCCAGAATGAGAGCCAGTATAGGGCATTTTATCGATAAAAAAATATGTTTCTGTCTAACATTTAGACAATAGCTGACTAAAACTATCTCTCCCAGGAGAATTTGGATCTTAGCTCACTCTCATAAATTTGAGGGGAAATAACCTTGCCCATCCTCATCTTAATCAGAATGGCCTTGAGACGAATTTGCGCGAATTTAGTCAATTTTTTCCTTTTGAAGGAAACGTAATAACGCTTAGGGCTTGGAAGCAGCATGGCCAAAAAAGCACCTTCTCTAGGACTAAGTCCAGATGGATGTTTTTTGAAATAGTGATTAGCAGCATTTTTCATACCATAGATTCCGGGACCAAACTCAATGCTATTTAAATACAGTTCGAGAATCCGATCCTTACTTAAAACGTTCTCTACTTTCTGGGCCAGAATTATTTCGTGAACTTTTCGCCAGAGTGTAAGGGAGTTTGAGAGAAGAACATTCTTCAACATTTGTTGCGTGATAGTGCTCGCACCTCTAAAACGATCAGCAGTCACCATCTCTTGCAGAGCAACTTTCATTTGCTCAAAATCAACCCCTTGATGATCATAAAAAGCCCAGTCCTCCGATAGAACTATTGCCCATTTCCCATAAGAAGAAATTTCTTTTAAATTTACCCAATGTTTAGGTTTCCCCTCCCTCACCTCGACCTCAACACCTCGGGTGGAATCAATTTTCAAGTGGGGGTACTTTGATTTCAAAACACTTACATCATGTGAAAAATACATGTATAGCGGACTAAAAAGCAGCAGCACAGCGGATGCTATCACCATATACCTGAATAGAGCTTTCTTCCATAGGCCTTTCATCATGTACCTTTTGAGGTATGATTATATCGCATGAACACTTTTTGTAGTTATTATAATCAAAGCATTTGTTCCTCTTGTAATAAGATTGAGCAACCTTACGTAGATCAACTCAACTCAAAAGTTGAGAAACTGACAAATTTATTATCTTTCACAGCGCCTTATGAATTAATGAAGCCAGTTGGATCAACTACAACCGGATTTAGAAATAAGGCCAAATTTTCCATTACAGGATCCATTGAATTTCCCATCATCGGTTTAACTGGCGAGAAAGAATTAGATCTAGGTCGCGACATCAAAGACTGTCCTCTTCACCATTCTGCGATTAATGAACTTGCGAATGGGCTCGTAAGTTTTATTCAGCTAGCAAACCTAAAACCATATCAAATTAAAAGCAAGGATGGTGAGCTCAAAGGTGCCATCATTTATTATTCTTCTGAAACAAAACAAATGTATTTGCGCCTAATCCTTAGATCGAAAGAAAGTTTAGACCGCATCCGAAAGCACTCAACAACTCTTATAAATCAATTTCCAAATCTTAAATGTTTGTCTGCCAATATCCAGCCTGTTGCTCATGCAATTCTTGAAGGTGAAGAGGAAATTTTCTTCACTCCCAACAATTTTATAGAGCATCAAATTGGCGAAGCCAAAATGACTCTTCATCCTCAGGGCTTTGTGCAAACGAATCAGGAGATGGCAGAAAAACTCTATTCGACAGCAGCCACCTGGGTAAAGGAAGCTTCTCCTGAAACATTTATGGAATTATTTAGCGGTCAGGGTGCCTTTAGCTTTTTTATTCAGAGATATGTGAAGCAAGCAATTGGCGTCGAGATAAACCCCAAAGCCGTTAAAAGGGCCAATCAAACGGCCAAAGAAATGAACTGGAATCACCTACGTTTTATTGCTGAAGATGCAGCTAAAATATCCAAACTTATTTCTGATTTTAATCCTGAACTTATACTTGTGAATCCTCCCCGCAGAGGACTGGGCCAAGCAACTGAGCTCATGAAAGAGGTTAAATCAGGTTATTTTATTTATTCTAGTTGCAATGCTGAGACTCTTGCTCAGGACCTGTTAACTCTAAAGGATCATTTTAAAGTTATTAAAGTGCAGGTATTTGATATGTTTCCGCACACTGATCACTTTGAGACGCTGGTTCTTTTAAAATCTATCGGTGCTTATAAAAAGTAGTTAGATCTTTAAGGACTGCCATAATATTTACAATATCACGTTTATCATTTTCTAAAGTCATGGATCCAAGACTTCTGACTGCAACACCTTCATAGTAACTAATGGAAGTTATCGTTTGGGCTTTAGCGTCCACAATCTTTAAATTATTGTAATTTCCTGCAACATGCACCTCACTGACGTCTTTTGAGAACATATTTTTGCCAAAGCTTAAATCAGAGGCCCGGTTTTTACATTTCCAGTCTTCAAGCATAATACTAGGAAAGACATCGTAGTGAGACGTTAGCTTAGAAATTATGGCATGTTTCTTATCAGGCCAAATAACAACGAGAGGCGTCTTCACTTGATCTGAAGATGCGCCAGTTATAATGATAATTGTATTTTTTATTTGTTGGTGATGAATAAGTAATTCGATTACTGCTTTAATCTTACTATCTTTTTCTGTAATCGAGCCACCCTCGACAAATAATTGCATGAAGAATGGATTCA
>CAMDQH010000073.1 GCA_945905815.1 Bacteriovorax stolpii
CCACACGCTAACGGAATAGTTTTCATCAGGTGTTTAATCGACTTTAATTCCTGCATCTTTAAGTTCATTTTTAACACCCCACATCTTCTTTAATAAACGGGGGGAGTGGGATCCAAGATATGCCATCAACATAAACTTAAGAAATCTTCCGGCGAAAAGAATCGGTACTAATTTAGCAAAAGGCGTGTTGGCCAAAGCCGCAAGGATGAGTATTGGTTGCTGTGAGAGTGGAGTTGCACTAATCGCGAAAACAACTAATAAACCATATCTTCCAAAAAAATCCTCAGTCTTCATCCACATTGCCGTTTGATTTATATCCGGATAGAAATCTAGAATCCAAGGTAAGCCTTGATATTCTACAATCGCACAGAGAGTCAGTGCACCGATTGTTGACCCAATAGAAACACTCAACGCAAAAATCGCCCAGCGTCTTGGCACAAGCATTGAGCTTGCAATTAAAAGCCCATCGTTAGGAATAATAATAATGAGATTATCTAAAGCTGCTAAAAAAGCGACTAGTGGTGGGTACCAAATACGATCTGCATACTGCTCTAGCTTTTTTGAATAAGCTCTAACCTTGGCATGCAATTTATCCGTTGTTTTCATTGAACAATTATAGCTCAATTAATCAAGAAAAACGTTTAGGAGTGATTTTGTCGATCATTTAATTTGTCTTTCTTCAACATTTCTTGCTGCATACCATAAATCCCTGGCCATTATGCCAGGGGTTTAAATTGATTGATTATTGAAGTTCGGCCATCTTTCTTTCTTTGCGACTTGCTTGAGACACGAAGTTCTCTTCATCTGCATATTTCACTAAATCACCAAAAAGTTCTTGAGTCTCCTCAGGGAATGCTGACAACTCAATGCCCTCAATTTGGAGCTGCTTAAATTTCTTGATGAGTTTTTTTAAACCCATATCAATTTCAATAAAGTCTTTTTGATTTGGAAGATTGGGAGTGGCCTTTATTGCTTTTTGAACACCTTCTGCATTTGCAATTTTAACAAATTTCTTAATCTCACGAACGGGAAGTTCTTTGATATGTTCTAGAGCGGCTTTTTGATCCTCTTTGTTGAGTCTTACGATTTCATTGGTTTGGCTAAGTGACAGTTCACCTTTTAGGCGAGCATCCTTGACCGATGAGGCGGCCATTTCATCGCGATTTATAGCTTCATGAATTTGTTTTGGTGAAAGACCAGTTTTTTCAGAAACCATCTGAAGAAACTTTTCTGCAGGCAAAACAACTTTTTTCACTTTAGGTGCATCAGTATCTTCTTCAATTTCTACTTCAGGGTCTGCATCGGGATTAAGTTTCTGATAAATTTCCTTGGCGCGGCGGAGATGTGATTCAATTTCAATTTTCGAAAGGTCTTTGCGGACCAGATTTTCATCAATTGAGACCAGTTCTTTTTCCAATGGATTTTTATCTACAACCATCACAGGTGCTTCGGTATATCCTAAGTTTAAGAGCGCTTGATAGCGGCGAGCTCCGGCCAAAATGACATTATCAGTGGAGATTACGAGGGGTGCGATTAGACCTAAAGTTTGAATTGATTTTTCAAGGTCTGTAACATCAGTTCCAAGACGTAAATATGGGTTAGTTGCTTTAAGCTGATTAAGCTTTCTCATTTCCAAAGTATGCTCCCGTTCAAAAGTTAATGTGGGCGCATTCTGCTTTATGACTTATTTCTTGTCAGGTAAAAGAACTTCACAAATCCTGACATCGAATAAATAGTATTTGTTTCAAGATTAAACAAAAAATAATAGGTCGTGCATAATCCAGCTAAGGGCATCCACTTTTTGTTTAATTTACTCAAATGCGTGATAAAATCAACCAACTATGAACCAATATTTAAATCCTATCCTTAAGCCCCCAATGAGCAAAGAAGAGCTTCAATTGCTTCCTTTGTTCAATCATCATGGCCGTTATGTATTAATTGAAACTGTTTCATCTGCCCTAAAAGCGATTGAAGAATTGAAAAAGGCCAGCACACTTGGTTTTGATACCGAAACGAGACCCTCCTTTAGAAAAGGGGAGTTCTATAACGTTGCCTTACTTCAGCTCGCCAATCATGAATGTTGCTATCTCTTTCGATTGAATAAAATACCTCTTTCACCAGAGCTTGTTGGCCTGCTGGAGGATGAAAAGATAAATAAAGTGGGAGTGGGTATTAGAGATGACATCATCGCATTACAAAAAATGCTTAAATTTACACCTGCGGGCTTCATTGATCTTTCTGAAAAAACGCGTATTTCAAAAGTACTCTCTCTAAGCCTTCGGTCTCTCTGCGGCATGTATCTTAATCAAAGACTTAGTAAGGGTGCTAAGGTCACTAACTGGGAAAACTCTGTTTTAAGTGACTCTCAGGCCAGGTATGCGGCCAATGACGCTTTTGTAGGTCTGCTAGTGTTTGAGAAGATGTTTGTTTGATATACTGAACAAAATCTATGTGAACTTATGTAAATTAGCGCAAACTTTCCGGCCTTACTAAAAGACCTTTGCCCTTGTCACTTAGCGGTACGGCCTTCTCAGGATTAATTTTAGCTTTAACATTTTCCATAAGACTCGTTAGCTCGAGTGCATAATTTTGATTTTCATTTTTATCACTTTTAGAAATAAGCATCACTAGCCCCATAGGCTTGGCATCATTACTAATCCAATAATCAACCGTCTGGCCATTCGCACTTGTCCGGTAGTGAGTGGCCTTGGTTGAGCCGGCAGCAATTTCAACAATCTCTTCTCCTACCTTGTCTTTATCTAGTTGCGCTTTATCCGCGAACAAGAAATTGTTCACTTGAATGCCTCCACCCGCACCTTTGAGATATTCGGCTGGCATAATTTCAGGACTACTTAGTTCTTTGGTTAATACAAAACCTTTTTTGATTTCTGCTGGACCCTTCTCATTGACACCTATTTCAAATTGTTGCCACATTTGAACAGGGATAATTGTCTTTGTTTCCATGAAATATTCAATATGAACTGAATCTACTTTTGTCCCGGCGACGTATAATGAGAGAAAAATAGGAGTTGATTCTTTCCTGACTCTTACCTTATATGAGGCACCTTGCCCGGCCGGGAAACTTTGACTTAAGCTTTCCGCATACGTGTTAAGTGAAAATAAAAATAGTAGTACAAATAATTTATTCATCTTGGTCCAGTTCAATTAAGGCTTTTTCGGATTCTGCTTGTTTCGTCTTAATAAGCTCTATGCTTTCTGTTAATTTTTTTGAATCTTCTGGAGATAAAGTTGCTGAGCCAGAACCCTCATCTTGTTTGTCAGAAGTTTCATCCTGAAAATTTACTTTTTTAAGTCCTGTTGTTTCAGAGAAGCTTAAAGTAGTAGAAAAAACTAGGCAAATGGCCAATGTCATTTTGATCATAAAGTATCCTTTGGTAGTAACGTCTATTTTAAACGAACTACAGAAATTTTAGTAAGAAAAAGATGATCTTTATGGAATGTGAAAATAACCACTTGGCGACTAGAAGTGCTCTATAAAACGCCAAATCATTTCCCTTGATTCTTCTACGATCTTAGGAACGGCGCCATAGGGTGGAGCTTTTGAGGTTGAGAGTTCGATTCCGAGAGCGAGGGTTTTATTTTTCCAGTAGTAATAATCAGCACTCGATCCCTTTGCGACATAAATAATTTTAGATATCTGACCAGCTTCGTACTTATTAATTTCTGCCATTGAGTTCGTCAGATACTGAAAATTAATTTCATCATCTTTGGGTGGGGAGCTTTTTGTATAGGCCCAAGGAAACATGATAAGCTTCCCGTAGGCATGAAGGTCGATTGAGCCTTTAATATTCCTCGAATGAAACCATTTTCTTACGGCATCAATACAATCCACACTTTTTTTGTTCTCATCACCAGGGTAAGGGTAGTCGCGATTTGGATCTGTGTTACGGTTCGCATAGCGGTCACGCTGAGAATAACCCTGTGGATTTACCATCGGAATAAAAAAGATTTCTTTTTCTTTAAGCATTTTGCTTAAGCGAGCATCTTTTTCATAGTTTTGAAGAAGAGATTTGATCAATTCCATTTCTACTTCAACAGTTATGATTTCATCGCCGTGAGTGGCCGATGTGATCATAAGTTCAGGCTCATCTTCGTCTATTTGGACATTGTCTGAAACTTTCAGAACGTAGAGGGTGTGGCCATCTTCCGTGATACCGTATGTTTCAAGTTTTGCAATCTCTGGATATTGAGCCGCAAGTTGCTTAAGCTCTGCTTCTACTATTTTATAATCCCTGTAACCTGCAAAGGTCCCTGCATTTTTAAATTCGGTTTTAGAAATTAATTTTGCGTTTGGAGCTAGTTCCAGGAAACGTGTTTGTTTTGATATAGGAACATAGATTTCAAAGCCATTCGCAATTTTTCTAACCACTTCAAATTCTTCTGCCACGGCATCGATAACTTTAATCTCTGGGGCCATGAGGTGGTAGGTCTTTAGGGAACTATTGTTATGAGCAAACGCGCTGAGTGAGAAGAAGATTAGAGAGAAAATGAGGTTCATGAGTTATCCTTCGTAAAGTTGACTCATTTTAGATTAAAAGAAAGTTCTGCGTCTAGGATTTGGCAACAAAGTAAGAGAATGAATGGTTTTGAGATTAGGTAGATGGCACAAGAAAATACTCTAGTAATAAATCACGATCTTTATATTTCTCTTTACCCCAGCTAAAGTTGAACTCTTTTTCTCCGACAACTTTGAATCCGGCCTTGATGTAAAAATTGATGGCCGATGTATTTTGGTCATAAACAGAGAGCCAAAGAGATTTATGGCCTTTCAAGTTTGCGGATTCTTTAATATGGTTAAACAATTTCATACCGAGGTTCTTCCCCTGGAATTTCTGAAGGAGATATAGTTTTTCTATTTCAAGAGAAGGGGAATAATTTAACTCTACTGGGCCCTGACCCGTGACCGTTTTGGCATAACCAATCTTATCAATTTTATTTTCAAGAATATAGAAACGAACATTTCTATCATTGAGCGCTCTTTCTATTTTGTCTTCATTGAAAGTCTCTTTAACATAGGCGGCCAGCATTTTCGCATTCTCAGGATTGATTGCAACATAAGTGTCAAAAAAAGTAGAGGTAGAAATTGTTGAAAGAAATTGAGCGTCGTTTTTGTTTGCATCTCTTATTTTAAATTCGTTCATATAAAGATTCCTATGGCAGAAGCTCCATAGCAGTATGTACCCAAACCGAAGTCTTTTCAAAACGACCTTGGCCTTTCCAACCACTTTTGAATGGGCCACCAATATCTCGCTTAAGATAAAATTTAAAAACTCCGAGCTTTAAGTCAATTTCATACATCTCAGCATCTTCAAAACTAAAGAAATTCCCGCAAATAGGGCGCAAGCATTTATAGATGGATTCCTTGGCCGAAAAAACCAATGTGGCCCATTCAACTTCACTCCAACCTACAGGGCACAGATCAGTGATTTCTTTTCCATTCATAATTCGTTCAGCAACCCTGGAATAAGTTCTGGAGCTCATGAATGGTTCGGAATCAATACCAATGCCTAAAACGTCGGTTATTTTGCCTATGGCGGCCGAGGCAAATCCTTCTGAATGGGTGATTGAGCCGGTCCAGCCAGAAGGCCAAACAGATGACCCATCAGGTGCCATGGGAATATCTTTGGGCGGAGTCAAACCGAGTTTGAGAAAAGCTTGGTAAGCACAGAGCCTGCCTGCCAAATACTTTTCTTGCCTCTTTGGATGCGCCACTTTGAGCCTCTCAGGGAGTTTCAGGTCTGATGCAAGTAAAGCATCAGATGCAGACTGATCAAAGGGGAGGTTGATTGAAATTTGAGTTACGCATGGGCTAAGTAACATCTTCTTTAAATACCATAGTTTTACGCATATGAATCCATTTTATATTGATGAAGCATTGTAGGGTCTGTAAATTTAAGCATGCAAAAAAGATTACTTACGATAATAAATATCATTTCCGTTATTCCTTTATTGATCTACCCCGTGCTCTTTCTTACTTCTCTCATGGTTTTTGAGGTTCCTAGGTCAGGTCAAGTCAGCTCGGCCATGATTATGGCCTGGTTGTGGCTCACGTACCCGTTGTTAATAGGCCTATTTATTTTCTTGTCCCGAAAATTTAAATCTATTCCCCTAGCTCTTGTTGCCAGTATTCCTTTTCTGTTCATGCTCGCTTTCTCCATAAAGGCACTCATAGATGTAATGAAACGTAATAGAGTAGTAGAAGAATTTTTGACTACCATATCAAAGGACTTCGTTTGTCAGTCAGGGGTAAATGCCAATAAATTTATTACTTATGAAAAAGAAAAAAAACAATTTGTAATCATTGATCCGGAAGCCTCCGATTCTTATTTTTCTGGCCCAGTTGGTAAAGTAGAAGGCGATCAACTTAAACTTTTTTTTCAAATAGCAGTCGCAAAAGAGCAATATGAGAAATGTTTAAATAAGGATGGGAAAAGTCTATTTGACGTCTATACGATTTCTCAAGGGACAGAGTCTTTTCACGATTACGACTTAAAGAAATATGAACTTAAAGTGCAGGAATAAACGAATAATTAAGGGTTTATGCTCCTGATTGTTTCACTCAAGATTTCGTTAGATTGACCCGATAAGCACTACGACCAGTGTCAGCTATTCAACAGTGGGAATGAATTCATGAAATTTCTTTTGCTTTTATTTATTGTTTTACCGGCCCGTGTAAATGCATGTTCTGGAAAAATTCAGTGCTCACTTAGCTGCTATGAAAATCTTCACTCTTCCTTAAAGGGATCATTGGTGATGCCTGGCCGAATAACTGGGTACACATTTAGTAGCAGTAGAACTCCCTATGTGGTTTTGCCTTTTAAAAGAAATGGTAAAGATGGTTTTTATTCTTTTGAATTTGGTAAAAGTGATGGAAGTTTTGTTACCTATGGCCCAGAGGTGGCCAAAAAATTAGCTGCTGGCGAGCGCATGGAGTTAGTTGTTGATAGGAATAATTATAGAGGTGTAAAAACGGCCAAAATTGATCTTGGTACGATTGGCGAGTTCAGTTATTACACATATGAAAATATAAGTAGCGAGCTTAAGGTCACTCCAAATCATGTCAAATTGAAAGCAGACCGTAATAAAACGACTTCTGAACATAGTGTTAGAGATGAGCAAGCTCAAGCTGCGTTGAATGAACTGCTCATAAAAACAATCGATACACTTAAACCAACTTCGGGTGGGATGGCACCGCCATGGTACGGCAGAAATAAAGATAGAATGATCAAGGGTATTAATCTTTGTCTCGGATTGATTGCCGATAGTGATGTCAAAAAGAGATTAGGCGATCTTGCAAGTGAACTCTGCACGGGAACAGGTGCACCTGAAACCGGATGCATGACTAAAAAATCCGGAGCGAGCTCTCAGGCAGATTCGCAGGGTACCGGGTACTAATTCCATTGCTCCTTGCGGCAACCAGAAAATAAGAATTTATAATCTTTTGATAAGGTGAAAACCAAATTGTGTTTTGACCACATTAGAGATTTCGTCTTGTTTTAATTGAAGGAGTGCCTTTTCAAATAAAGGCACCATCATTCCCTTAGAAAATTCACCTAGATCTCCACCATTTGCTCCTGAGCTGCAAAGTGAAAAATCTCTCGCCAATTCTTCAAAGCTTTTTCCGTCGTTGAGTTTCTTGATAAGGTCTTTTGCCTCGTACTCATGAGTCACTAGGATGTGTTTTGCTTTAAGTTTAATTATATCCTCGTTTTGCGGTGCGCATTTGACCAGGTTTATGCTGATGATAGTGGCTAAGTCTCTATTTTATGATTATTATCAGGGAAGTACATTTTTTTAATTTCACACAAACTTTTTTTAAGGGGTTTATTATGGATATCGCTTTATTTACTGAGGAAGGTTTCATTATGATCCTTCGTTGGTTACACTTCTTCGCTGGTGTTGCCTGGATCGGTCACCTTTATTATTTTAACTTCGTTCAAGGCGAATTCTTTAAAGAAATAGATGCTCCTGTCAAAAACCAAGCTTTTTCAAAACTCGTTCCTAAAGCTCTTTGGTGGTTCCGTTGGGGCGCAATGGGTACATTCCTTTCAGGCGTTGCGATGCTTGCTTTTGCAGGTAGAGATCTTGGTGGAGACTTCATGAGAACTTCTTACGGGATCTACATTTCCATCGGTGCGTTGATGGGAACAATTATGTTCTTAAACGTTTGGTTGGTTATCTGGCCAAGACAAAAAATTATGATTGCATCTGCTAACGCTGTTATCGGTGGTGGTGCAGCTGATCCACGTGCTGCGATCGTTGCTCCTCAAGCAGCACTTGCATCTCGTACCAATGTTGTTTTTTCAATTCCTATGTTATTTTTCATGGGTGCGTGTCGTCACCTTGGTTTGAGCATCCCTGAAGGTTTTAGCCCAGGTTTAGTTATGGGTGTAACTACACTTCTTATTCTTGCGATTCAGTTCAATGCACTGAAAGGAAAGATGGGACCAATGGCCACTGTAAGAGGTGTTATTCATTGCGGAGTTGGACTATTGGTTGTTCTTTATGCATTAGTTGAGGTTCTTGTTTAATGAGATCATTTATCTGGCTGGGCACTTTAGGTGCCCTTTATTTATTTTTTATTTTCACGAAGCCCGTTAAGGCACCAGCTCCAATTAGAGTTGAAAAAACGATTGAAGTTGTGAGTGCTTCAGCTCTACCAGAGGGTGTTGTAGTTAAGCCCCTGGAAGCCGTGGTTGAGACGTCGCCAGTTGATATTGAGAAAGGTAAAGCGATTTATCTTTCAACTTGTATTAAGTGTCACAACAAAGACCCGAACGTGAAAGGACCGATAGGCCCGCAAATGGTGGATGCGCCGTTAGAACTTATGCAAATCAAAGTGACTACCGGAAGGTATCCTGATGTTTTGCCTGAGGGGTTTGTACCGAAGAGAAAAACTAAGCAGATGACGAAATTTCCGAATCTGGCGAAAGATGTTCCTTCGATTCATGCTTACGTGCAATCATTGAAAAAATAATGAAATTTAGTATTTTAATAGGGGCCTTAATGGGCTCCCTGTTTTTTTCAAATTCTCTTCTGAGTGCGGATCAGGCCACAATTGATAAGGGCAGACGTCTTTATCTTTCTAACTGTATTCAATGTCATAACAAAGATCCAAACTTAAAAGGCTCCATTGGCCCAGAAATGGTCGATGCTCCCTTATCAGTCATGACTTCAATGATCATGACAGGGGCCTATCCAACAGTGCTTCCCACAGGTTTTATTCCTAAAAGAAAAAGCAAGGGGATGAGGAAAATTCCGAGACTTCAAAAAGACATTCCTGCTATTTATGAATTCGTTCAATCAGTTAAGAAAAAAAAATAAAGATCTATGGAACAAAAACCAAAAGACCCTTTGCACGGAATAACACTCGAGAAAATCCTTGAAGCACTGGTAGAAAAATTTGGCTGGGATGAATTAGGCACGATTATTACGATCAGATGTTTTACGTATGACCCAAGTATTAAATCAAGTTTGTCCTTTTTAAGGAAAACTCCTTGGGCCAGAAAAAAAGTGGAAGATCTTTATCTTTCGATTCAGCGCTAATTAGTAACCTAAAATATCAACGTATGTCGTTCCTGTCGCAAGAGCTGAAGATGATTTAGCTCTCTGACCTTTAATGACGATTTTTTTCTCAGCGAAAAGATCTTTAAGTAAGGTGCGAGACATTGCTTTTAGTGTTTCGTTTTCATTTTGCTCTCTTAAAGCATTCAGAAGGATGTTATCCATTCTTGGCTCAGCATGAGTTAAGTTAATAGCAATTCTGAAAGAGTTTGCAGGTTGGGCAGGGGTAGTTGTTACAGTCATAAATTTCCTCGTTTGCTTCTTCTAATACATTTAAAGTGAAATGCCCATGACTTGATTTTGATTGGGCCTATTTTTATAGGGCGGAAGTGCTTTCTAAGTCACCAATAATACTGACAAATGTTTTTTGAGGGTATAATATTTAACAAACAGCCACTCCCAAGTAAAAGGTCAGTATGTCTCAGTTCATCGATATTATGCTTCATCTTGATACTCACTTACTTGGGTGGATTGCCATGTTTGGACCTTGGTTTTACGTCCTCATGTTTTTGATAATCTTTTGCGAGACAGGATTAGTCGTTACTCCCTTCCTCCCCGGTGACTCGCTTCTATTTACTTTGGGCGCTCTCGCAGCTTTAGATGATGGCCTAGACGTTTGGCTGCTTCTCATCAGTCTAACCATCGCAGGGATATTGGGGGATACAGTTAACTATCACATCGGAAAATATTTAGGAGTGAAGGCCTTCGATACAGATAGCCGCTTTTTTAAAAAGAAATACCTCGATCAAACCAGAGGATTCTATGACCGATGGGGATCGTTTACGATCGTGGCAGCGCGCTTTGCACCCATTGCCCGTACCTTTGCTCCCTTTGTAGCTGGTATCGGTTCAATGAACTATAAACGCTTCATTTCTTATAACATCCTTGGCGCCATCGCTTGGGTCTTTACTTTTATTCTGGCCGGGTACTTTTTTGGTAATCTTCCAATGGTAAAACGAAATTTTCACATTGTGATTTTTGGTGTCATCTTTGTTTCTATCCTTCCTATGCTTGTTCCATGGATCAAGAGCAAAATGACGAAACCCGCTTAATAGCCATCTAAGTACCTTGAACTATGAAGGTGTCTATTCTCTATACACCCCTTCCAGTTTTACTCACATGAGCACTTTTTAAATCTTCGTAAGAGATTTTCTGATTTAATGGCGTTGTTGCATTAATTCTGAAAGGAAATTATGAACTTCTTATTGGCCATCATTTTATTAATTGCTCAAAGCGCTTTTGCTGAAGCCCCTTGTGACATTCGTCTGGGTCACTCAGTAGGTGTTCGAGTCATTGAGTTTGCAACGGAAAATGTGGTTCATTCAAAAATGTCACTTAGAGAAATGTCAGTATCAAGTCTGAGTGAAGAGATGACTAATCTGCAGGATATGGGTCTTTGTAGTCTGGAGATTCAAAGAAAAAGATGTATTTTAAAATTTGAAAAACGCACCAAAGAAAATCAACTGACTCTCATGAGAGGTTCTGATCGCTGGCTAAGTTGGAGTCTCGCTGGAAAAACTTCTGCCCAGAAATTTGTAAAAATTCTTCAGCAAGCTGGGTATTGCAAATGAAAAAAAGAACCAGGGCCTTGGCGTATTTAATAAATCTCTATAGTATGTCGGCCGTTGCGGGTTATGAATGTGTTTTGAAATTAGCTCATACTGAAGACCTTTATACGACTGTTGCTGAAAAAACTGTGACCATAGATCAGGGGAGAATGACTTCGGGAAATATGGGGACTTTATTTGTTGAGTTTGAAAGAAATCGCAAAAGAATCTCTATCGATATCAATGCTGTGATGAGTGGATGGAAAGGCGAGGAAGATGCATCGTTTATTATGATTAGACGAACCAAAAAGAGATATTCAAATAGCTCATCAACGATTAGTGAAATTATGACGGTTAAGGGTGATGATCAAATGACTGGTTGGTTTGATTCTTATAAATTGGAAATTAGCTGTAGGGCAAGTGCTGATCCAGCGATCTAGATATAAAATATGCAAGTTACTATTTAAACTAAAAAACTTGAGATGCCATTTTGGCATCTCAAGTTTTTTAGTTTAATTACTCTTAAGACTGATCTTTTTTCTATTTGGACTTAGCTTGGGCGTAATCTGATCTTCTAAAGAGTCCAGTCTTTCAAAAACGGTCTTGAAAAGACGGTTGGCACCCTGCTCAATTTTATCGACTCGATTAGTGAGGGAATCTTCCATGGCCAAGAAGCTCCTTAACTTAATAAACGTCCTCATTATCGAAATATTGACTAAAGCTGCTCTATCACTAGTTAAGATACTGGATAACATAGCAACACCACTTTCTGTAAAGACTATCGGCAAGTACCGACGGCCTCCATATGAACCACTTTCGCCAACTAACTTCTTAATTTCATCAAACTCCTCTTGGTTTAGTTCAAACATAAAATCGGCTGGGAACCTATTTAAGTTTCTTCGTACTTGTCTAGTTAGTGCAGATGTTTCGACTTCGTAGAGGCGAGCTAAATCAGAATCGAGCATGATCTTCTGATTTCGAATTACAAAAATGAGTTTCTCAATTCCAGGTACGTTCATTTGATTCATTGGGATCTCCAAGATTAGTTTTGGAGATTATGCATGATGGAGATATTTGGCCAGCAGCTCGTTTGAAGTTAAAATATTTATTTCAAGTTTGAATAAACCCGTAAATTCAGTCGCTTTTTCTTTGTTCCACAAAAAGTCCGGTCTCGCATCTGATTCCCAAAAGGTGATGATCAATTACGACATTTCCTTAAATAGGGAAAGGTATGGTAGTATATGTATAGATATGGCAACAAGGGGTTGAGCTTTGAATGGGACGCTTCAAAAGAAGTTAGTAATATTCACAAGCACAGAGTCAATTTTCTTGAAGCGGTGGAGACATTTTTTGACCCACAAGGGATTCAAATGATTGATAAGTGTCATTCTCAATCAGAGATACGCTATTATTGGGTAGGTAGATCAAAGAATAATCGAATCTTGACTACATGGTTTACTTGGAGAAAAGAGGATATTCGTATTATTGGTATTGCAGAAATGAGAAAATTCAAAAAGGTATATTATGAAACAGCCCAAACTAGGTAATATGGTTCTCGATAAAAAAGGTACCAAAAGAATGCGGGCCAAGGCCACCAAGACTAATAAGGTTAAGATCACTATCAATATTGACCTTGAAAATCTAGAGTCGTTGAAAGCCATTGCTGTTAAGTCTGGGGCATCCTATCAAAAACTTTTAAATCAAATTTTAAAAGAAGGTCTTTCAAAAAAAACAAGTTCAGAAACGAGATTGGATCGACTGGAGAAAGAGATGGAAAAACTGCGAAAAAAAATAGCTGCTTAAAATAAGGGAGACCGAAGTCCCCCCTTATTTGTTATTTCTTCCAGGTCGTTTTTGGCTCCAGCTTTTCTTCAATAAAAAATTTCAATGCATCTTTTATTAAGACTTGATAACCCTTTCCCGTTTTAAGTGACAGCTCTTTGAAGTATTCCACTATTTCATTATCCAGATTAATTGTGACAACTCTTTTTTCCGCTCGAGAGAAATCAAATTCTTTTTCAACTTCTTCTAAAGCGATGGCCATGTCTTTGGGATTTGATTTTTTCATCCAGCCGTCTTTTTTCA
>CAMDQH010000074.1 GCA_945905815.1 Bacteriovorax stolpii
CCTATTTCGTTAAGATTAAAAAGAATTTGTCTTTGTAGATTTGAAACACCAACGGTGTCGAAGTCAACAATCCCAATTTTTCCAATTCCGGATGAAGCAAGGTACTGCAGCACTGGACAACCAAGCCCACCGGCGCCAATAACCAAAACCTTAGACATTCGAATTTTTTCAAAAGCTTCTTTACCCATTAAGGTAATTTGCCTTTGATAAAGATCATTAGCTGTGATGGAAGTGATCATGATGAGCAACTCCTTTGGCAGCACAGCTTAGACATTTTACCCAATCAGTATGCCCATCAACGTAATATTCTTTTTTCCAGATGGGGACCCGAGTCTTCACTTGATCAATTATATATTCCGATGCACGAAAGGCAGCTTCTCGATGTTTGGCATAAACCACAATCCAAATCGCAAGATCTCGAATCGTTAATATACCTGTTCTATGAACGCAGTAAGCCTCTTCAATTGCAAACAACACCTTTGCTTCGTTGATAATTTTCATTCCCTCTGATTCGGCCATCTCAGGGAAGGCTTCATATTCGAGTTTCTCAACTCGCATACCATGATTATCATTTCGAACTCGTCCTTCAAACGTCACAATGCCACCCACTTGATCCAAAGTGGTATCCCGAAGGTCATGAACTTGAATAGGTCCGTCCGTTATGCGAAACATTTACCCCCCGGCCACAGGTGGGATAAATACAACAACGTCATTTTCATTAAGCTGAATGATTTGATCTACGTAATCATTATTTAGCGAATATTTAATTTCTTGGGGTAAAAGAGTAAATCCATATCGTAGAGATAATTCCTGATAGATATCTTTTAAGTTTTTACCATTTTCGATCTCAATATCTTCCTGAGACTTCCCGGCCTGCTCTCGCAAACTTGCAAAATAGCGAACTTTAACTTTCATATATTCACTCGCAATCTTTCTTCGGGAGTATTGATGTTTTGAAGAAATCCTTGATTCTTGAGTGTTAACTTTTTAATAGGCGAATTGAACAAAACTTTCTGTGGGCAGGTGAAACCTTCACCTAAGTATTGCAGCATGCGTTTATATATATTTGGTTCATAGACGGCAAAAAGTGGTTCAAACTGCTTTCGCTCAATATTATAAAAAGCCGTTGCCTCTTTTGAGGCATCACGCTCAGAAATGAGCGCTTCGATACTAGTTGTTGAAACATAAGGAAGATCACAAGCTATAACCAACCAGGCCTTATCTGGATATTGCGCCATTGCAGATAGAATTCCTCCCAATGGACCAAAGTCAAGAAACCTATCGGTGATCATTGGCAACCCCTCCAGGCCGTTTCTCTTTTGCTGATCCTCGCGGCAAGATATAAAACTTTTAATCCCCATACCATCAAGCTTATTTAGTAGGTGTTTTGCATGTGGAGCGCCATGATAGTTAATGAGGGCCTTATCATGACCCATCCTGGAACTCTTGCCTCCTGCGAGAACAAGACCATAGAGCTCTTTAGTTTCAGTTTTAATGAAGTCTTTTTTTCCGCCGGTCTTTTTTAAAAGACTCACATTTTCGACTGTAATATCCGGACTCATGGCCTTGCACATATCATGAATGGTTAAGGCCGCAACGTGAACACCGGTAAGGGCCTCCATTTCAACACCTGTTTTACCGGTACAAGAAACTTGGCAAGTTATTTCTAATCTTTCTGAATCTATCGGAGTTATGACAACGTTAATCTTCTCTAAAATAAGCGGATGGCAAAATGGAATAAGTTCATGCGTTTTTTTTACCGCCATAGTAGCAGCTATAATCGCAGTGGCAAAGACTGGTCCTTTTTTAGTTTGTATATCTCCAGAAACCAATTCAAGCATGATTTGTTTTCCGATTCTTACAGAACCCCTTGCGACAGCTTCTCGAGCAGTAATTTCTTTATCTGAAACATCCACCATCTGTGGTCGATTATCTTTATCGATATGAGTAAGCAATTTATCCTCCAATCTGATACATGGGTTGTTCAAGTTTCTCTATTCGGTCATAAGGTTTCAAACTTATGACTTGTTTTACCACGGACGGATACTCATCAAAAGACAGGCCTCTTAAATTGAGTTTATTTTCCTGCATGAGGCAAGAGCGCAGTGACCCCTTAGAATCCAGTCTCAGCCGCGAGCAGCTGCCACAGAAAGGCATTGATTCTGAAGCGATGAACCCAACCTGAAGACCGTTGTCCAATTGATATTTAAAGGCAGTGGAATCAACAGACACAGCAACTTGTTTCATTTTATGTTGATTACGTAATTGATGAATAATTTGCGCTGCAGGTATAAACGTTTCTTCAAAAGTCTCTAAGGCCACACCTATTTTCATTAACTCCAGAAATCTGATTTCAATTCCGCGAGTTCGAGCGAATTCTAACAAACCATCCAGCTCACTTAAGTTTTGTTTCATCAACACAGTATTAATCTTAACCTTGAATCCTGCCTCAATTGCAGCATCAATCGCATCTACGACTTCAACTAAACCATCAAAACGGGCAAGCGCCTTGAAGTTATCTCGGTTAACACTATCCAGGCTAATATTGAGACTCTTCAGATTTGTTTTCTTAAGTTCAGGCAGAAACTTTTTTAAAAGAAGTCCATTTGTAGTCAGGCCAAGACTTTTTAAAGGAAGCTCAGATAGTCTTTCAGTGATTTCGACCAACTCTGCTCTCAAAGTGGGTTCACCACCGGTTAAGCGAACTTCTTCAATTCCAAGTTTGGTAAGATTAGAAACAATCAATCCTATTTCATCCGGCATCAGAAGATCATGAATTTTTGAAAATGTTGCAGATGCAGGCATGCAGTATGTGCAACGAAAGTTGCAGGCATCAAGCAGAGAGACACGCAATTTGCGCATGGTACGCCCATGTTTATCAGTCATGAGATCCGTCATGATTTGCCCCACAAATAGACTTCGCCTAAAAATCCTTCTTTAAATGGTGCATCCTGAGGTCTTAACTCAATGAAGCCGTCCGCGTCCCGCAAGTGAAAAAAATCACCAGAGCCATTACCAGAAAGTGGTTCGGCCAATAATTTGCCCTCTTCGTTTCTTATTTTCACAGGGCAATAATAAGTCAAATTGGCACTAAACTTTACTCCAGCAGTTAAAAAAGCTTTGGGTTGATTTTTAATTGTTCCCTGAACTGACTTTTGTAGAAGAGGAACGACAAACTTTCTCAAATTAACTAAACAAGAAACAGGATTACCAGGCAACCCAAAAACAAATGTATCTGTTTCCGTTTTTCCAAACCAAAGTGGTTTACCTGGCCGCTGAGCAACCTGATGAAAAATTTCCATCACCTGACATTCTTTTAGTACCTTCGGAACGAAATCATATTTACCGGCCGAAACGCCGCCAGTGAGAATAAGAACATCTTTTGAAAGAAGAAGCTCAGACATGATTTTTTTCATATCATTTTCATTGTCACCGACTCTATTAAGAGAGACATCAGTGAAACCATGAGACAAAAGTTCTTGCTGCAAAGTAATCCCATTCGACCAACGAATCTGGTGAGACTTGGGATTAACGCCTATATCTACTAATTCATCGCCTGTGCTTAGGATGGCAACTTTAGGAATAGCAAAGACTTTTACATTTTTTTTCCCAGCTGATGCCAAGATAGCAATAGTAGGAGACTTTATTGTGACTCCTACTGATAAGAGCAAAGCGCCTTTAGAATAGTCACTCCCCTGAATATGAAAATTTGAAATTAAGTTTTTTAAATCAACAATAATCTCCGCCACTCCATCAGAAATTTTGAGATCCTCATATCGAATTACAAGGTCAGCATTTAGTGGAAGGACGGCACCTGTCATGATTTCAAAACAGACTTCCCCCGGTGGAAGTTCTGAAGCTTCAGTCCCTGCAGAAATAATATTTAAAATCTTAAATTTTTTGGTGGTCTGCAGAAGCTCTTTATTAATCGCGATTCCATCCATCATGACACGATGAAATGGTGGTTGGTCAATATCAGCATAGACTTCTTCGGCCAGAATGCGAGATATGGTCTCTTCTATTGGAATAGTTACTATTTTAGCGTTGAGCTGATAATATTGTACTCTCGCCAGTGCTTCTTTAGCATCAATCACGTTCGCCACCCATTAAATTGCGCCAAGAGCGATATCAACCATATCGGTAAACGTTTGCTCTCTATCTTGAGACGGACTGGCCGCGCCTGTCACCAAACAGTCACTGACCGTAAGGATACTTAAAGCGCGACATTTTTTTCGTGCAGCAATTGTGTAGAGCGCAGACGTTTCCATCTCAACTGCTAAAACACCATGTCTTGCCCAAAGCTTCCATTCTTCACGATCTTCGTTGTAAAATGTGTCAGCAGATAAAACACTTCCAACGTGAACTTTTTTTGCTTTCGTTTTTGTATAATTATACGCCTTAATCAAAAGCTCAAAATCAGCAGTTGGTGCGAAGTCCATGCCCTTAAAGGTTTTACGGTTAAAATTAGATTCTGAACAAGAGCTCATCGCAAGTACAACATCACGAAGCTTAATATTTTCTTGAAAAGATCCACAAGTGCCAACCCGGATAAGAGTTTTAACACCAAATGAATCAATTAACTCATTAACATAAATGGAATGAGAAGGAAGTCCCATCCCTGTCCCCTGCACGGACACTCTTTGACCTTTATAAAGCCCTGTGAAACCCAACATGCCCCGTACTTGAGTATAACACTGAACATCTTGAAATAAATTTTCTGCAATAAATTTGGCCCTTAAAGGGTCTCCAGGAAGAAGAACCGTTTCCGCGATATCACCTTTTTTTGCCCCAATATGTATGCTCATTTCAAAGACTCCTTTTCGTATTAATACCAGTCACACCGAACTTCCTGGATGAGTTCGGGCAGTTTAACTAGCTTCTCTCGTTTAATTTTGTAAGTTTCATGACTCATCTCTTCGGCCATCAGTGTAACCAAATTTTCCTGGTTCGCATGATGTTGGATGATTGCTAAAACATCACCCTTTTTTATCTTTTGGCCGATTTTCACATGATTCATAATGCCGACAGCGTGATCAACCTTCATACCCGGAGCACTACGGCCTCCACCAAGTGAGCAGACATTGGTACCAAGCTTAGTGACTTCGATAGAACTAACATATCCTGCTTGCCTGGCCAAAACTTTTGTCTCATTTTTTGCTAAAGGTAAAAGAGAATAATCTTTTATGACATTTCCGTTTCCACCTTGGGCCTGAATCATTTCTTTGAATTTTAAAAGTGCCTTGCCTGAAGTAATCTGTTCTTTAGCAAGTTTTCTAGCACTCACCATTGAATCGCTGATTTTTGCGAGGTAAATCATAGCAGCTGCAAGCTCTATCGAAAGTAGCGTGATATCTTTAGGTCCATTGCCTTTGAGAGTTTCGATACTTTCAATAACCTCATTACTATTTCCAATCGCCATCCCTAAAGGTTGAGACATATCTGTAATCATTGTGATGATATTTTTTTCAAAACGAAGAGCTGTTTCTCTGAGACTTCTGGCGAGCGTTCTTGCCTCTGCCTTACTTTTCATGAAAGCACCCTGCCCAACTTTAATATCCATCACCAGTCCACTTGTACCCTCAGCAAGTTTCTTACTCATGATCGAAGCAGTGATAAGTGGTATGGAGGCAACAGTGGCACTCTGGTCTCGTAAATTATAAATAATCTTATCGGCCGGAACTAAATCATCACTCTGGCCTACGATAGCTATGCCAGTCTTATGAACAATTGAAATAAAGTCTTCTCTAGACAGGGACACACTGTAACCTGGAATTGCTTCCATCTTGTCGAGTGTTCCGCCCGTGTGTCCGAGTCCCCGACCTGAAATCATCGGAACCTTAACTCCCGCAGCTGCTGCGATTGGGCCTAAGATGAGCGATGTTTTATCACCAACACCACCAGTAGAATGTTTATCAATGACTTTGATATCGTTAAAATTCAGTATCACTCCAGAATTAAGCATTGCACTGGTAAGCACCGCCGTCTCTTCTTTGTCACAGCCATTCAGATATATCGCCATCAATAGCGCAGTCGTTTGAAAATCTTTAATCTCGCCTTTTAGTAGGCCTTGGATGAACCAATTAATATGCTCAGCAGAAAGTTTTCCACCGTCACGTTTAATCGCAATAATTTGACTCGCCGTATAGTTTTGACTCAAAATTCATTCCCAGAAAATTTACACAATTCTTCTACTATCTATGCAAAAAAACAAGCCAAGGAAATGACCAGAGTCAGTATCCAATGCAGTTAATTAATGCTACATATTGAGTATGAGTGTTTCGTATTGGAATGACCAATCTAAAGGTCAAAACTTAAATGTGGATATAGCCATTATAGGCGGGGGCATCTCCGGTCTTTCATGTGCTTACTGGCTTCAAAAAGAAGACCCAAGTTTGCGCATTGCAATCATTGAAAAGTATGAAATTGGCGCCGGCGCATCCGGCAGGAATGCAGGTTTTGTTACGTGCGGTTCGGTCGAACATTTTAATCGTTTAGTCGGTAAGCACGGACCGGAAGAAGCACTTGAAATTTGGAGATTTTCAGAGAAAAACCTGGAATTGCTGCAGCAAGAAATTATTCAAGGTGATGCCGATGATTACCTTTTCGAACAGAGAGGGAGCTTTTCACTCGCCAGCACTGAAACAGAATTTAATGAGTTAAAAGAATCGACTAAACTCATGAGCGCCATGAAGATCAATGTTGAAGAACTTGGTCAAAAAGATATTGAAACACGCTTAGGTGCAGCGAAGTTTGTTGGTGGAATAAAGTATTGCGACGATGCTTCTGTTCACCCAATGTTACTTCTCAGGGGTATGAAAAAGAAGCTTGGAAAGAATGTTTTCGTTCTCGAGCAACATGAAGTTCATTCCATTCAGACTAAAGCTGAAAATAAACTAGTACTGACGAATAAAACTAATATCGAAGCATCTATGGTTGTTTATGCCACCAACGGATACTCTCCGCTCTTGCATGACTACTTCAGCACCAAAGTTTTTCCTACGCGGGCCCAGATCATGGTCACTGAACCGGTTCCAAGATTTATGGAAGGGCCGTGCTATGCTAATTTCGTTTTAGATTATTTTAGGCAATTACCGACGGGTGAAATGATCATCGGAGGCTTCAGGCAGCTTCAAAAAGATGTCGAGAAAGGCTACTCCGATGAAACATCTGACGTTATTCAAAAAGCGTTGGAACATTTTCTATTAGAACATATACCCGCAATTCGAAATGCTAAAGTAACTCACCGCTGGTCAGGCATCATGGGCTTCAGTGTTGATGGCCAGCCTCTAGTGGGATCGTTACCTGAAGATCCCCAACTACTTTTTGCCTGCGGGTACACTGGTCACGGACTGGGCCTGGCCTTCCATTCTGCTAAAGTTCTTACGGACTGTATTTTCGGAAGAAACATCCCAAAATTCATCTCAGCGAAGCGATTTACGTAAAATCAATGCCTTAGCATGTCCGTATCACGTATACCGAATAAAAAAACATTAAAAAATTCAATATAATCAATAATAAATTTAATATTTATTCAATATATCCGATAATAGAGTCATGAAAGATGCAAAAGAACAAAAGATTATTACCAAGCAGGTCTCAAGACGCCTTGAGGATTTGAGACCATTCCAAAACCAAGCTAAGGGCGTCTCTTCCTGGATTAATTACTTACGCGAAGGTCTTGGAATGGGAGTGGCCCAACTTGCGGCCCGTGTAGGTGTTGCTCAATCTTCAATCAGTAGTTCAATTAAATTAGAAAAAGAAGGAAGAATAACCATAAATAAGCTCAAAGAAATTGCTGATGCTTTGGAATGTGATCTTGTTTATGGATTTGTACCTCGTCAAAAAATTGAAGATATAGTGCATGATCAGGCAGTAAAAAAAACATTGGCGCTCATGAATGAAACAGAAGCGCACATGAGTTTAGAAGATCAGAAAGTGAATCTGGATAAAAACGAAAGACTCAAAGATTTGGCCGAGGAGAGAACTTATTCAAAATATTTGTGGGATAAATAATGAGCAAACACAATCTCATTGACCGTGACGGTTCCACCCCACTTGATCATGATCAAATTATAGGCATTCGATTTTCCCATCTGACCACAATGGGAGAGCTAGATGAACTCGAAGACGTAAATATTCAAAATGGGCTCGAGTGGCTTAATCGTCAAAAGACGGATGATTACCTATCAATCGACTTTATATGCAAATTGCATGAAAAACTTTTCAGTGATGTTTGGAAGTGGGCCGGAAAATTCCGAACAGCGGAAGTAAACATTTCAAAATATCGACCGTATGATGTCGGTCCTCAATTAAAAAATTTTTTTGAAGATGCCAAAGTATGGATCGCTTCCGGACAAATGAGCTGGGATGAAATTTCTGCGGAAATGCATCACCGATTAGTCACAATACACCCCTTTCCCAACGGTAATGGCAGGACGACACGAATCTATACTGAGTACGTTCAAAAAAGAAATAATCAAGAAGTGACAAGCTGGAATGCTGCGCTTGCGCATCATCCTAAGGAGCGCAGAGAAAGTTATATCAAAGCACTACGAGTTGCTGACAAAGGTGACTTCACGTTGTTGATTGAATTTATGAAAGAGAAGAAGTGAGTTCTTTTTATTGAAACAAGCTTTTGTAACTTCTTATGAATTAAAAAATGGTGCCCAGAACTGGAGCCGAGGGCCTTGAAAAAATAAGGTCAGGTAATAACGCCTCTCCAAAAGAATGAAATAAATGAAATCGTAGTGGCTAAAACAGAAATTGAATTTGAACTTGTTAGATTCTAAAACAAAACGGATGGCGATTTTGGGTCGGCATCCGTTTTGTTTTATTTTGTAATTCAGTCCAGATATCGAGATTCAACCTAGAGGCTTCAAACCATTAGTTGTGTCTTTCAAAGATCGTAATTTTATTTTTCCTTACAATCACTTAACACTAAATTATTCTCTTGAGTGTAGCCAATTTTATCTTGGTACTTCACTTTAAACCAATGATCTTCAAAATCCATAACTACTACCGGAGATTTATCTGAGATTGAAACAATAATCTTTCCATTTATTTTATCCCTCAAATTTGCCGGTCCATCTATCATCTTTTCTTCATGAAATTGGGCCGGGATTTCATCTGCAACGTGACCATAGCTAAAAAAGAGGTCTGTCATTGGTCTGTAATTGCTTCTCTTGATAAAGACTCGTCCTATGCTTGAGTAAATCTTATTGTCTAAATAGACCCAGACAATTTGTCCCCCTTTCACGATTAATTCGAAATCCTCAATGCCATTCTTCCAATTGTTACCGGTGGTAAGGACATAGCCTCCACGGTCATTTGGTTTTACCTTTTTACCCTTACTGGGATAGTTTCCAACACCGTGGGCACGGGCCCATTCGAAAAATTTATCTCCTTTATTGTATTCTTTCGCTTCAATCGAATTATTTGAATTCCCACCTAGTACAGGTTTATAGCTATGACTTAGCTTTAAACTTTTCTTACTCGGAAAAGTCATTTTCCAGTAGTAGCTTACCTGAATACTCCATATGCTATTAAGCTCACCATCCAGATCTAGATCAAGCAGATTCTTCTCTTTTAACTTCTCCAGCTGATGCTTAGAAAGATTCTTCGGATCAACACAACTGCCATCTTGAAGATTGAGGGCTTTGAGTTCAGGTGTTACATCTTTTTCACCTACAAATGCTTTAGTCTCTTTTTTATATTCAAGTATTTTTCCATCAACTTTAACTTCAAATTCAGGATAAAAAGCAAAACGTTCATAGTAGTTGCCACACTGATAGGCCGGAATAGGAAAAGCTACAATGGTGCTGATATCTTTATCTGATTCATTATAGTACTCATATTCCACTTCTACTTTTTCTGGGCTGATGGAAAGGCGCTCCTTTTTCATTGCAATTTTATCTGTCTTATCCAGAACTAGCCCTTTAGTACTGACATGGGCTGTGGAGTCGTTAGCAGAAGAGGATAAATTATAAAGTAGACCTATAATGACGATGATCGTTCTCATGTTACAATTTTCCGTTGGTTGTTTATAAATCTAAGATAGAAATTCTAACATTATGAATTGGTTTGACAACCCGACTTATTCGGATAAATAAAAAAGTTACCCATAATTGTCGAATACGCGGATATAAGCAAAAGATCACGCTAGTTCAATGGAGAAATGGCTCTATTGAGGATCTTCTGTTAGTAAGAGTTTTTCGAACCTAAACCCAACACTATTATCTTTAAATAGCCTGCTACAATAAGTGAATGACAAACTAATGGCTGATGGCCACCCGTTGTTAATTAATTCTTCGTTTATGATTACATGGACCGGAGATTCATGGGTTTGCCATTGAAAAAGTTGCATGGGGATGGAAAAAGTAATCAAAAGGTGAACATCCCTAAGCCTCTCTAACAATTTTAAAGAGATACATCAAAATATCAGCCCCAAACCAACAGTAAGTCGATTCCCTTCCTTTCCCATCCAGGCAACCTGATTGACAATGTCCCCATATAGGGACATAATACACTTATGAAGAATGCGAAGTGGCTCGCCGTAATTATTAGTGAACCTGCGAGAAAAGAAATCCAGAACTGGCCCCTTGAAGTTAAGAAGGACTTAGGTTCAATTTTAACGAAGATGCAAAAGGGAGAAGTCGTAGGATTTCCCGATACCAGACCCATGAAAACAGTCGGGACCAGTTGTTATGAAATTCGACTCAAGGGTGCAGATGGTATTTTTAGGGCCTTCTATGTTTTAAAAACTGATGTTGGGATCTTGGTCTTTCATAGCTTTAAAAAGAAGACACAAAAGACACCTGTCGGAGAAATAGAAACTGGAAAAACCAGATTGAAAAACCTATTAAAGGAACTTGAAAATGAAAAAGATTAAGCAAACCAATGGGAAAAGCTATTCTGTGGCAAAAAACTCCAAAGAACTTGCCGAATTATTGGGACTAGACCAAGGGGCAGAAGCCTTTATGCAGTATAAAGCCCAGTTGTCCCAAATGGCCGTCAAGGCGATTGAAAAGTCAGGGCTTACAGTTAATGAAATCGTGAAGAGATCCGGCGTTGCTCGCTCCAAGGTATCAGCGATCAAAAATGGTGCCTTGGCAGGTGTTTCCTGTGATCTTTTTATGAAGATCATTTCTGCAACAGGGGCGAAGCTGACCTTAAAGATGGCCAGCTAGACCTTTCATTTTAAATTTCGAAAACCACAAAAAATGCACATCGCACTTTTCCGAATGCAGTATGCACCTTTTCTCGCCTTATTTATCATCTCAACATCTTGTTTTTTTTGAATCAAACCTATTCTAAAAATTGGCACCATCCTTGAGTAATAATTGTTAACAAGCACGAACATGGGAGGAATTATGAGTGCCTGACAAAGTTACAAACAACAGGCCGATCGTAACATTCTGTTCAGTTTATAGGCTAGCGCATGCCATGGCGTCTTTGTGCTAGTCCAAAAAAACACTGAAGCCTTTAACAGATTAAGCACTGCTGAGATTAAAGAAAAAATCATCAAGAAGTTGGTAGCTCGGATTGAGATTGATACCAATTCGTTTGAGGTGCAGTTTTTGCAGGTAAATCTTATTTCAGAGGAGAATCAAAAGGAATTGATTCTCGTCTTGCTTCTCAAGTTGCTGTATTTGGGGAAAACCAAAAAAATAATGGTTCGAGGACTTGTCAAAATGGTGCCCCTTAGTGTCTCAGTTTAGAACCAGCATCATCGAAAGTATTGCCCAAAGTATTGATTTTCATATCAAAAGAAGAACAGACTAGAGGATATTTCGAACTCCAAATACAAGTACAAACTTGGCAGTATAGAGACTGAATCATGACTCATCATCGGGTCCCCACTCCTTTAAATAACCA
The DNA here is from genome assembly GCA_945905815.1 of Bacteriovorax stolpii. GTDB lineage: Bacteria > Bdellovibrionota > Bacteriovoracia > Bacteriovoracales > Bacteriovoracaceae > Peredibacter. Next base: position 11,875 of record CAMDQH010000074.1, read on the forward strand.
GATATAAGATCAGCAATCTTAGTACCTTTCTCAAGACGAGTCCATTTCGGCTGGCCCCGTGTAAAGAACTCAATCCATTCATCTTGGCAAATAATTACGTATTCAAATATATGCTCAGGATTCTTTTCATGCTCAGCTAACATAAGCCCGCTGCAATAAGTGTCTTTCGCATAAGGGGTATTCCAAACTTTAAAAGTACGACTTTTCTGAAGTTCATCCCCCTTAGGTCCTTTGCCATCAAAAAAATGTTCGTTCGTTTTCCAACTCTGATTTTCTTCGGTCACTTTATAAGAATTCCCTGTAGAAATCGCCAACTCATAAAGTTCTTTTTCTTCATTAAATCTTCCTGCAAAAAAAAAGCGGACATGCCGACTATCCTGCAAAATGGTTAAAAGATATAATCTTGACTCCTTTACTGGCGTTTCCCAAAATTCATACGAGATATCTTCATTTGCTGTTGCTTGAGTTTTCATGGATACCTCACCTTTATTCTTATATCAGAATCAATCCCTGAATGACTTATTGGTTGAACTTCCAAAGTTGCATCACGAGGCTTCTCTCCCGTTTTCTTTGGAGCTTTGACAATTCTCGTTCCATCTGGATAAGCTTTGTACTCCACACCATCAGTCTTACTCTTAATGGATTTTCCTGGCAATTTATCAAAGTCTTTCTGTAGCTGCTCTTCTCCTCCATCTTTGGTATACTCTCT
>CAMDQH010000075.1 GCA_945905815.1 Bacteriovorax stolpii
CCAATCCAAAACGCTGCAGTCGAAGGATCACCAGGGACCTTAACCACATTAGCTTTTAACTTCTGGCCACCTTTAATACTTATTTCTTTATCAGTTACTGAAATGTCACAACCAAAATGAGGCAAGAGTCTTTCTGTATGATCACGACTTCCAATCTCGCCTGTGATTCTTGTAGTACCTTCTGCATTCAGTGCGGCCATAATGATTGCCGTTTTAATCTGAGCACTGGCAATTTTTAAATCGTAATGAATACCTTGGATTTTTTGTCCCGTAACAGTAAGAGGAGCATAGTTTTCATTTGTGAGTTTAAAATTTGCACCCATTAGTTTGAGTGGTTCAGAAACACGCTTCATCGGTCTCTTGTTAAGTGATGCATCTCCACTTAGAGTTGCCGTAATATTTTTACCGGCCAAAACTCCCATCATGACCCGCATGGTGGTTCCAGAATTACCGCAATCTAAAATGTTTGTTGGATCTTTGAGTTCTTTATCACCAATTCCTTCAATGATTGTTTTATTTCCTTCTTTAGAAATTATGACTCCCAAGTCTTTAAGACATCTGGCAGTTGACTGAACGTCTTCACCTTCCAAAATATCTATGACCTCACTTCTTCCGGCGGCAAGTGCCCCTAAAATAAGTCCACGATGTGAAATAGATTTATCGCCAGGGATGACTGGTTTTCCCCGAAAAGAACGAGCTCGTTTAATGTGATTTTTCATATAGATATCATAGCAAACAAACTATATTCAGCAGGAAAGAAAAGTATTCCTTAAGACTGATCAATTTACTCAATAGTTTTAAGCACTCCCTATGACAACTGCATCGGCCTTAAGTGAAACCTCCCGGTCTGTTCGGCATTCCTGATCCCAAAACCTATTGCCTCAGGTGAAGACCTTTCAATTCGACAAGTTGCCAAAGCATTAAGGAATATTTGCTCTAAGCACTGACAATAATTTGAGGATTGTAGTGCCCTAAATTATTTTCCTTTCAATTTCTTCATCGATCTTTCAAACACTTGTAGTCCCGTTATCAAAATTTAAAATATATTGGAGAAAATTCTTTGACTGCTCCTACAATACTTCGAGCTTTATAAAAGGAATTTTTATGAACGGTCTTTTTGAATCCCAAGACACAAAATTCTCGATCAAAACGGCACTTCTCATTACCCTAGTGCCCTTACTCATGATGGGGATAGTTGTATATTCGATTTGGCTTCTTCTTTCAATGAACCACTCTTATTTCCTGGCCAATGGTTTTCCGATTGATTCATTGACCCTTGAAGACTTTATGGCCTACCTGCTCCAGTCCCAACTGGATTATTTGCCCTACCTAGGTGTCTTCTTTGTTGGGGTATTTGTAATTGGAATGTTTCTCGCCTATATAATTCTGCGTCCTTTTAGTCAGCTCACCGAAATGTGCCACGAATTGAAAAATGCCAAAGGAGAGAAAATCAAAATCGTGGGTTTGGGTAACCATAAGCTTCTGATCAAAATGGGACATTTTCTTTGTCAGTATTTTGATGCTCAGAAAAACAAAAAATCGATTGAGGTCCCACCTGAATTACAAAAAGTTACCGCCCCAGTAAAGGATTTCGTTTTTTACTTTCAGTTTTTCTGCATCATGATTATTTTGACTACTATTACTGTTCTTTCGATCTATGTTTTCACCCATCAACTTCACGGTACCATTATTCAGGCAGCAATTGAAATCTTGAAGGCACCAAAAGGTATGTCTCTTTTTCTTTCTTCCCAAGAAAGAGTGATCGACCTTATTGTCCTTGTCCCGAGTGTTTTGTCAGTAGCACTATATGGTTTTATTGCAAAAATCATCATATCAAGAATTCAGGGAGTGACTTATGCCTATGTAAGGGACATCTGTGACGTTGCGAATGGTAATGTTGCCCGTCGAATTAGTCCTCGTGAGGATGATCCGGGTCGCCAAGCAGCGGTAGCGGTTAATGAGCTACTCGATATATATCATCCGAGGCCCCAGTATAAAGAAGATGTTGCCCATAAAGAGACAGCTCTAATTCCTTCAAAGGCTTAGATTTTTTTTTATCAAGAATGAAAGAGAGATCTTTTTTAACCCGAGGACATAAAAAAAGGGAGCCCCTGCTTGGCTCCCTTCTTTTCGACATCCGTGTCTTTAAGAGTAACATCCTGTCACTTCTTACATTTATTATACCCAAAGTTTTTTTTGTACAAAGAGAAATAATGGGGGGGAAATATTTTCCAAGCGTTTCTTGTTTAAAGATAAAAAGAACCCACTCAACCATTTGCCTTACCGAACTCTAAAATAGTAGCATTAACTGTATTAAAGTATTGGAACATTAGGATAAGAAGAGTGAAAAAGACGGGTACTCGATCAAAACTATCGGGAAATAAAATGAAAGAATTTAAAACTTTTACCTATTTTATTCCGGCGCCACCTCACCGAAAAAATGGTTATCGTGAAAAAGAATTTGATAAAATCATGCATGGAATCTTACAAAGCGGATTTGAGCTCATCGATTTAAAGACTCAGGCCATGGAAAATGGAATGTTTGTGCTGGCACTTTTGAAGGTACCTAATAAGAAAATTGCAAAAATCGATGAAAATCTCGACATGCAAGACAAGTTCAAGCTTCGCGACTCACACTCTTCTCCTGATATAGAACTGGATGATGAAAATGCTTAAGGTTTTCTTTCTCCTTATTTTTAGTAGCTGCTCATTTTTCATTGATAAAATCGATAGTGGATTGTTGAATGAAAAAGATTACTTAAAAAACATACCGGAGACCCCATCCTTTTGCCCCTTAGTGAATAAACCCAAGCTTCAGTTGGTTAATACTAATTCACATTCGCAAGAGGTCTATCAAGAGTTTTTTGAGAAACATCCAGAATTTGATTTTCTAGATCACTTTGCTTTGTGGACACTTATACAACTTTCGGTCAGGCCAGACCAGTCCTCGCCTAGTTCAAGATTCCAAATTCTCCTCCGTCAAAATGGTGATAGCATATATTTGGATTTTTTCTCAGAAACCCGTGAAGAACAGTACCCGCTACTCTTTGGTCTTGAATGGATTCTGAAAAAATATAAAAAGAAAGCTTCATTAGAATCATATGCGTCCATTATGGATAATCAATTTCCACAAAAACTTAAAGCAGGAAGTAACCTTGAGGCTTTCCTCTTATCAAATCAGATTAAGATTAAAGACCATCCTGTGTTGGGCCCATTTTTCATTCGTGGGACTGAAGTCCTTAAAGAAAATGAGCGCCTACCCAAATTAAGATTTGTTGATGTTATCAAGCACTATCGTTCGTTAGAAAAAAAACAAAAAGTTATCGTAAACAGTTCCCTGACAACTTTTACAACAGAATCCGGGCAACAAGGTAGATGTAACTACGATTTTAATCTTTACGATAGTTCGATTTTTCTTATTGATCAAATAATCCCGGCGGCCAACCTCTTTGGTCTAGCAAAAGACAATTCAGCTTTCATGGCCTCCACTTCGCAGAAAATTGAAAAGATAGAACCAATAAATGGATTCCCACTTTTTCAAGGAGAATCAAAAGTTAGAAGTTCAGCAGTTTGCGTGATTGAAAATCAAGAAAATAGAATCTGGACTTTCTCAAATCTCAGCCGCGATCCAGGTCAGCATCTGTTTCATCTTATTCGCTATGGCCTGGCCGGTGCTAAGTCTACTGCTGAAGTCGATAAACTTATCAGGCATTCTCGTCATCTTTTTTTATCTGATCCTGTTAGGCTAATTATTGAGTCTCATCGTAGCCGGCCAGATCAAATAGAAAATTTATTGAAGCTGAATGTACCCATCTATAATGGCGAAAAACTAGGCAATATCTGGACCTATACCCATTTCAATTCCCAAAGCCGCTTCATCATTGACGACCGTAATACGGGATCCTATTCATGCAAATAGAAATTAAAGGTAAGGCTTCCGGAAGGTCAGAATTCATTTCCTATGATGATCTGGATCTTACAGAAGTCCTACTTACGTTTTTGAGAAAAAAAGGCATAACGATTGCTTCATCTTGCGACGGTGAAGGCGTTTGCAAAAAATGTGTTATACAAAATGACTGGCTAACTTGTGAAATGACGTTGAAGGAATTCCTCCAACGCCAACCTAATGGACAAATAACTGTAGGCTATCTTTAAAGTTGCTTAAATCCACCCTGACCAGTGATGTGATACGTATCAGTTTCAAGACTTGCTTTCATAACAGTTTCCACTGTGTATTCCATTGCTAAGATTGCTCCAGCAATAGGATTCTCTTTTGTTCCATGGTTTTGCATTCCACCAAGCTTCATCGTTGCAGAAAAAGTATAACCCCAAAGAGCTGTAATAGAAGCAGGAACAATCTGAGCGGCAGTTATATAGGCCCCTCTACCTTTATATGTTCCACCATAAGTGAAAATAACACTGTAGCGAAACTTCACAACTTCCATTCCGTAGAGATTCTTATAAATAATTTCATAAGTTACTCTCTTGGGCATTCTCCAACTCTCTGTCTCAAAGATGTCAACAGGACCGTTACCAACTCTTGGGATTACGCTTATTGGAGCATAACTTGTTTTTACAACAGGCTTACCTTTTTGAACTAAAGCGTAAATGTCTTCGCCTAAAGCAACAAGCTCCTTAGCAATACCAATAATTTTTCCGGCCCCTGCATCTGAAACGGATATTTGTCCCATCTTATTGGGCATACCGGGAAGTTCAAGTAAAGCCTCGGACTCCATATCTTTTTCAAGAATGGTTTCTGATATCTCCTGATTGAGCACATCCTGATGGATTTTTGAGATCTTAACAGAATCAATAGTGAGATAATCAACGTCCTGAGCAAAGACTGTGCTGACACCAAATATACTAAGCACTAATAAAATTCCCCAATTTTTCAAAGCCATGTTTCCCCCTTTGGTTTTGAATCTCAGGCCCTTTTAAACATCATCGACTACCAAAGTCAAAAATGTGTCCCTTGAAAATGCTTACATTTAAAATGACGCAAGTAGTTACGCAAATATATGTAATTAATACACTAGTTTCACTTGTCTTCAGGACATCAAATTGAGTAAATTAGCCATCGAGATCCATTAGTGCGACTTATAAGCACATTAACTATTTCTTATGTATGAAAGGGTTGAACAAAATGAAACAAGCACTCACCTTATTAGCTTTACTTGCTTCTCTCTCAATCCAAGCCTCTATCACTATCGGCGCCTACAATATCCGAAACTTTGACTATGATGAGCGCTACCGGATCCGTACTGATAAACCTCAGCTTTCTGTAATGTTAAAAAATCTTAAGGTCGATGTTTTGAGTGTGGAGGAAGTTGTTAACAAGGCCGAATTTGAACTTTTTATAACTACCAATTTGCCGGGTTATAAAGTCGCCATTTCTGAATGTGGCGGTGTTCATGGGCAGCACCTAGGATTCATCTACAATTCAGCTTCAGTAGATATGCTAAGCTTCAACGAAGACCTTGCCATTTCTGAACCAGGTCAGGCCGGTGGATGTAACAGTGGTTCACGCCCCCTTGCAATTGGTCTTTTTCAGATAAAATCAAATAAACAAAAATTTTATGGAATGACGGCCCATTTGAAATCAGGCTCAGACCCGGAGTCAGTTAATAAAAGAAGCATGCAGTTCGATATCATTAAAAAGATCGTAAAAGAGCTAAAGGCTAAAACAGGTGTTCAAGATTTCTACATTGCCGGTGATATGAACACGACTGAATACATTTCTCGTGGAATTGACTACAAACTTTTCACTAAACTAGTTAGTGATCTTGGCATGTATGACCTTGCTCAAGACCTTGCTTGTTCAGCCTATTGGTGGGGCGGAACGGATGATGGAATTGAAGAGCCCTCACTTCTTGATCACGTAATCATCACACCAGGTCTACGTAAGACATCAAATAAAGCCGAATCACAAGCACATTGCAAAAAAGTATCTTGCCGTAAAGCCTCACTTGCAGAGCTTGGAGTGAGTTATGAATCAGTTTCAGACCACTGTCCAATAACTGCAACTATTCAGTAGTTTTTCATTCTCAAAGCACTAGTTCACTCCTAGAATACTGACAGGGGGTGAACTATGAAATACTTAAGCATTGATATTGAGGCCACAGGATTAGCGGAAGACTGTCTAATGATAGAATTCGCAATGGTTCCCTTCGATACACAATTTCGCCGGCTAGAAGATTCACTTGCCCGTACTGTTTATATTCATTGTCCTTCGTTTGAAGATCTAAAAGATTCTCTGGATCCATGGGTTCGCGACCATAATGAGAAAATTATTCGTAAGGCAAACTCCGAAGGTCTGATGCTTTCTGAGTTTAAAGAGTGGCTTGAAAAATATCTACTTAGCCCTGAAGTTCGCCAATATTTTGGATCTCAGAAAATCGTTCTTTTTGGTAAATCTATGACAGCCATAGACCTTCCTTTTCTCACTCGTGATCTGGGTTGGGATTTTATGCGAAAATATTTTCATCATCGTAACCTTGATCTTTCAGGCTTTGGCTATTCTATGATTGACCTGGGTTTTCTTCCGCAAGGCATGGACTCTGGGACAAATCTGATGAATCATTTAGGAATGGGTGCAGTTGCTCACACTGCCTTGGAAGACGCAAAAAACACGGCCATTATGTATCTGAAGCTTTTAGATAAATACGAGGCAAAAAAGCCGTAAAATTAATTTTCTGAATTCGAAAGAAATTGAGCAGGATTTCTGGATTTATTTTTAATTCTGATCTCGAAATGCAAATGTGGCCCGGTTGAGCGACCAGTATTTCCAATTTCAGCGATTTTTTCACCTTTCTTGACACTGTCACCCTTATCAACTTTATTAGAATTGTTATGTGCGTAGACAGTGAAAATATCATCCGTATGTGCAATAACGATCATATTACCGTAACCACGAATGCCATTATCTGAATAGACTACGACTCCATTATCGACAGCAACAATGGGTGTTCCTTTCGGGGCCGGAATATCTATTCCATCATGATTTTTACCACCACGTTTACCAAAGTGAGACGAGACTTTATAGAATTGAGGCACAGGCCACATAAAACGCCCCTTGCCCAGACTCGAATAATCCTCAATGACGTATGTGTCTCTTAATAAATAAGCGATTCCAATTTTGGTTGGGACAAAAATCCACTCTTTACCAAGTAGGGCCTGCTCAGAATTAGCAGATTTCAATTCATCTAAAGAAACACCATAATTTTTTGCGATTTTTTTGATATGCGCGGGGGTTTCCAAATAGACATATTGCCCACTCTTCATGCTTGAGCATGAAGCAAAACTAACAAAAATAATAAGACTAAGAAGCAATCGTTGCATTCAATCTCGCAATTACATTTACTAGGCCCGAGTATTCCTTGGTCGTCTTATCAACCAGGGCATGTGGCGTTATCGACACATATCCGTCATGGATGGCCTGACAATCTGATGCTGGATTCTCCGCAAACCCTTCGTAAAGTCCTGCAATCCAAAAGTAATCTCTTTGCCGTACGTCTACTCTAGCATGAATTTCTTCAGAATAGCGCCTGAAACCTATTTCTGTGAGCTTATATCCCTTTATTTTTGATAATTCTAAATTTGGGACATTAATATTAATGAGAGTCAAAGCTGGGATATTTTGGTGCATACCGTGCTCAAGGCAAAGTCTAATCACTTGAGCAGCAGTATGATAGAGATGTTCTTCAACGACGGAATTGATCACCAGGCTCACTGCTATCGATGGAACTTTATGAAATGCAGCTTCTCGAGCTGCTGCAACTGTTCCAGAATAATAAAGATCCTGACCTAAATTTGCTCCACGATTAATTCCAGAAATGACCACATCCGGTCTTTCGTCCTTCAGCACATGCAAACCCATCAGAACACAATCTCCTGGAAAGCCAGAACACCCATAAATATTCGGTTCTAATTTTTCGAGTCTAAGCGGTTTATCAAGACTTAAACTGTGGCCAGTTGTAGACCGCTCTTCTAATGGTGCAATAATCGTTGTTGGAAATTTTGTCTTTAATTCCTGATATAAGATGCGAATCCCTGGAGCATGAACCCCATCATCATTGGCCAGAAGCAATTTCATATGTATTTCTCCAGATGCTCAAATTGATGAGGCGGAATTGATCAACTTGTCTGAAACAAATCTCCATCTCTTTCCCAAGATCAACACTAACTGTCAGATTTTTTTCCTGAACATACAATTCTAGATCGACAAAACTTTCCACGTGAAGAATTACGTCGAGATTTCGGGCCTGTATCATATGCCAAAGCTTAGGAAGATTTTGGTATATATCTTGAAACTTCACCGGCAGGACAAGAGATTTCAGGTGAGGCAAAGTAAGAATATTCTCCCAATCGCCCTCAGGGTTAAAAAACCAACTAAAAGGATGTCTAATGGAAGCGTAAAAAGAAACATGCTGAGTGTCCCGGAACTCAAGTTGAAACTTATGCTTTTCATCACCAAGTAGGCTTAGAAATGAAACCACAGTTTCGGACTTATCATTTTCAAAAGTAAGATAGTTGATATGGCCTTTGAATAATGGAATCAGGCTTTTCAAAACATGAAATGGTATAAGGTTTAAACTCTTCCCACGCAAATCAAAAGCAATGCGAGGAACATTGAGAGCTTGAAGAGTTTTTAGCGTTGTAGCGTCAAAGACACCATGGATGAGCATTTCCATGGATTGATTATAATAGATCCCTGAGAATCGGCCGAAAAAAAGATTCACGGCACTTAGTTCCCACCGATTCTGGATGAAATTGATAGGATATCGAATTCTTTGAACGGGACATAATAATTTCACCATCCTCAACCAAGTTCTCGACTCCTTCAGTACTTGAGTTATCCATAACAGCGAGGGAGTTGTAACGTTGAACCCAGACTTCTGAAGGGAGATTTAGCCATTCTTGCCATGCCAAGCTGAGATTGAGTTTTATTTTCTGTCCATGAAGCGGTCGAGAAGATTTTTTAATTTCAAGCCCCTTCAATCTCCACAAAATTTGATGGCCAAGACAAATAGCAAAAATTTTCTTATCTAAGTTCTGCCATGCTCGGATAACATCAAAAATATGGTGGTAATTATCTGGATGACCAGGTCCCGGTCCCAGAACTAATAAATCATAATCACCTACGGACTTAAAATCAGTCCAACTGATGACTTTGACGTTCAAACCAATTCGAGTTAATTCCTGAACAACATTAAAACTAAAACTATCTTCAAAATCGATAAAAAGTACTTTTTTCATTGTCGTTTAATAGCGAAATAATTTGTTCGATATTTGGCAAAATTATCATCACCGAAATTAAATAGGATATTAAAAGCATAGCGATCTCCCACTAAACTCTTACGATAATTTAAATTAAGAATCCAACAATTATTATGTGGCATAATATCCAGTGCGTAAATTGTCCGGATCTCTTCTTTCGCCTCTAAATCCATGTCCTTCATAATCGAAAAACCCAAAGTATCCGTCGGCCTGACTTGAGCACCAGTCGAGATGGTATGGAGGTTCGATTCTCCGAATGAGTTATAGTTATAAGCAGCAAGGATTCTAAGATACTCAAAGCCTCGGTTAAAATTAATTGAAAAGATATTTTCTTTCTCATAATGAAAATAATATTCTTGCAAGTTAATTATCCAGCTATCGGCCATATAGCCAGTCTGAAGCATGAACCTTGTCAACTTCTGTCGGCTATCGGCCAATTCATCTGCATTTAAGAGGTATCCTTGAGAAAGGTTAAACCACCCTATTCTTGAATAAGTGAAATTATCTCTAAGGTATTTATCATCTACCAGATAATTGAAAATTTTAGGCCGCTTTCTAATAAGAGTATTATTCCATTGCAACTCTAATGTGTTTTCAGGAGGAACAATGGTTCTTGTTGTATTCGCACCAAACTTAAACTCTTCGGATCTTATTGAGTCTTCGTAATCAAACCAGCCCTGATAATCATTAATCTGAGACCTGAATTGTTTATTCCCATATTCATTTTGAGAAGGAATATAATGATGAAGAAGCTTGAATTCTTGCGAATGGCGATAACTGTTTTTGACTTGAACAATATTTTCCCGAGTCAGTTCGGACTCAAAAGTATCAACCTGTCCAATTAGACGATTGGACTTCTCAGAGCTTTTTATTGGGGAAAGTCCATGTTCTTTCTTCTCGCGAATTGCTTTCAGCTCCTTTTCAGGAATATACTTTATAGGAATTTTTTCTTCAAAAGCAAGGCCAAAAATCTTATCCATGGTAAAACCCACTTCAGTTCTCATGAGTCCAGCATTCTTTACAAAACCAGAATTCGCGCTATCTGGAAACTGATACGATTGCTGATCATATGTATAGCGAGTACTCAAACTAACAGGCCCCATGGTTAGCATTTGCCACATGAGATATGGCTGAATGCTAAGTCTGTTGGCATTCCTTAGGTTAAGTTGGCCATCTGTTACGACTTCATTCGTTTTGACCTGGTCAAAACGTGTAATAGAACTCTCAAATCCCATGGCCATATGTTGAAAAAATGGCGTGTCGCTCTGGATAAGAGTAAATGGTACGGAGGACAAAGAAACTCTTGGAAGAGTTTGTACGTAAGAGCGGTCAAACTCCATTGGTTCAGATGACAATTGATTTCGGAGATAATCAGCATTCACACCCATTGAAAAATAATTCTGTCTCCAGTCCGCAAATCCCGAAAGACCCATATCAGAACTAAGAATTTTATCATCTGTAAATGTTGGGTTATCTCTGATCATATCTAGATCACGTGAGCCCGTATAACGAACGTGCGACCCAAAGTTAGATGTGAACTGCTGATGAGTTTCCATCTCCGTAAAATATCTAAAGAACTGATCACCGGAGGGGTTTATTGATGACTTACCAGGTGAATAAATAGAATCATTTATAATTCTAGAATTCATTGAAAACCAGCTTAAATCAGAAAAACGCTGTCGATACTCTATGTCTCCCCCGTAACCACGCGTGGCCCAAAATGTTGGACTTAGGGTTGCGTCTTTTGACTTATCAATAGCAACAAATATTGGTTGTTCGAAAGCAAGTCCCTCTCCCAAGCGTGAAGAAATTTCTGGAAAGAGAAGACCCGTTTTTCTTTCTGTTTGAATAGGAAGAACAATATATGGGATATAGAGAACATCAACCCCTTTAATTTTTGCAAGTCCATGCTTAATACTAACGTACTCTCCTACCCGGATTCGAATTTCTTTTCCAAATACCGACCAGGACTCAGCACAATCTCTGCATGTTGTGAACTCTGCTTCTCGTGCAAGGTACTGACTTTCACTAAGACGAATAAGTTCGTTGGCGACGAGATTAAAATCCATTGCAAGGATTCGGGCATTCTTAATTATAGCTCCACCAGTAGCAATATTATATTCGAGATGAGAACCATAAAGAGTCATGTCTTTAGTGATAACACGAACGTTCCCTTCAACTTTAACCAACATTGAATCTTGATCAAGTGAAGCAAGTTCACCGTAAATGGTATCAGACTGAGAAATGATGACGACGTTTCCAACTGCCTCAAAATAGCGACCATTATTTTTTCGATACGCCTTGTCCGAATAGACGTTTACTTTGTCACCAAGAGTGAGTTGAGGTTTATCAGTTGCGCAGTAGAGGTTGGAGTTCGCCCAGAAAATAATAAGAACCAAGCACCAAAATTTTTTGGTGTGTCCATCCTTGAACATGTTCCGCAATATTTTCAACAAACGTTAATCCTTCATCGCCAGTGAGCTTTTCTAAAACATCCTGAGGGCAGGCCTTAGGATGTTTAAAAGCAGTAACAAAAACCTTCCCTAAATTTGCTCTTTTAAGCATTTTCAACATGACCCTAATGTCTTTTTCGCTTCGTTTCGAAAAAGAGGTAACTACGGCATCAAAAGGAGAATCCTTAGAATTATAATTCGCTGAGTGTAGAAATTGAATCAGTTTTCTCACTCCATCCACATTGTGTGATCCAAAAAGTCTCCAATCATTGATCCCGTGGACTGTTTCCCCTCGAAAAGAGAGAGAATCAGAGGAAGATTGCCATTTTTTCGCATTAAACTCTGCCCCTGTGAGATGACAAAATGCTGCATGCGCTAAAAATTGATTCCTTTTCGAGAACTCAAAGGCCGGAATACTGATCATTTGTTCTAATTCCACATGATTTACATTTAGCCCGGCCGCCTTAGAAGCAGCTCGCTCTCTCAAATAGTTCAGGTCAAGATAGCTAATGAATGTCGAATGAGGCCTTAAAACGCCCATTTTTTCTTCCAAAATCAAATCATAGCGCTCACCAAGAAACTCCTGATGATCACGTGAAATTGAAGTCAAAAGAATTAATTCAGCATCCAAAGCATTAACCGCGTCAAGTCTTCCGCCCAGCCCCACTTCCAAAAAAAGATACTGAGGACATTTTTTAACGGCCCAACGACAAAAGACATAAAAAAGAAATTCATAATAGGTCAGATGATAATTTTCTTTTTGAACAATATGGTGACTCTCCAAAAAGAGCTCGCCGAGTTCTGCCAT
>CAMDQH010000076.1 GCA_945905815.1 Bacteriovorax stolpii
TTTAATTGTTCGCAGACAACTGAGGATAATTATTTTCAGTCATTTCAATAATTTCCAATTGCCCAAACAAGTCCGAAATACACAATTCTGTTTATCAAACAGAATTAATTAGAGGACGCTACAACCCTGAACCAGTAAGTGCACCTCCATGTCTTAAATGAAACAGGGGTTTTCACAAGTTAGGTGGAAGACATGGATTTGGGCAATTGGAAATCATCCTCAGTTGTCTGCGAACAATTTAAGTCTTTCTGTAAAAATATAGAACCGGTCAAATTTCGTCGAACTGGAAGTATGGGAGTGAATGAAGAGGTTATCGTCCTTGGCCATCCCCAAGGTTTACCTTTGAAAATGGCTGATCATGCACAAGCTTTTGACCAAAATGAAACTCACTTTATATTGAATTCAGATATATCCGGGAGTACTAGGGGAGGCGCCATAATCAATGCCAAGAATTACGAACTTGAAGGGATTATGGTTTACGGTACTCCCAATTATGAGAGTTCTGGAGATGCTTGCAAAAATACTACTGTTTTTAGAAATGAAGAAGCCCAAGAGCTGGCCTTAAAGACTTCTGTTTTTAAAGATATTAAAAATGGAATATAGGCCCCATTAAAATTATAAGAATTATTTATTTAAGACATCATCAACATTCTGTAACAAATTATTGATTTCTTTTTCCGTCGAAGGTATTAAGGCCTTACATGTAGAGAAGTCATCTTCATCTTTAGGATTTTTATCCTCAAATCGAAAAACGACTCTCGGACATTCGTTTGCAACAAAGTTTTGAATCTCTTCTACTTCTTCAAATCGCTTCGCTTTGAATTTAAAACTTGTATATAGTTGGCAAAAAGAAGCAAATTCGGAGGCAATGCTAGAACAGCTTTTGAATGTGTGTTCTTGAATGGCATCTGTTTCCTTTATTTTTGCGATGTCGCCATCAATTGAGGCCATTAAATATGATAAAGCGTTGAGGGTGTCTGTCTTTTTTGATTTGTTTGATGAGAATCCAGGGATCTTTTGAAGCCTAACTTGTTCCGATTTTTCTAGGCCAGCAATCTCAAGCTTCAATTGTCGATAGAAGTCCTCCGGATTTATAGCAACAATGTTTTTTGATTTTTCAATTAATGGATCCATTAAATTGAGTAACTGGTCTTTGGTATAAAAGCCGAGTCGGTTAACTTTCGCAAACTCTGAAATCACGTTAATACTTTTCGGGTCCTGTAATTCAGATTTTTTGTTGGTAAGGATGGTGCTGCCCATTGTGCTCTGAATTGATACAAAGGCTTTGTTCCTATCAAATGATTTCTCCATCTCTGACAAGTTTTGATCACAAGTTGCATCAAGTCGACACAACTTTTTTTCTTTATTTTCAAGGCAAGCACCGAATGACCCCATCTTTGAACAATGATAAACGACATTAAGTTTTTTAGGCTCATCTAAAGATAGCTTTATAACACTATTATATGTCCCTTCATTATCGAGTACGACGAGGTTGGGATAGTTTTTGAATCTTAAATATTTGGGCTTGTTTTTTGCTTCACACGAGAATAGACCTAAATCCCACTGGGACGGTAGCTTATAATCAAACTGGACAACCCTGGTGATTGTAATTTTAAAATCGTTAAATAGACTGATCGTCCTTCGGGTCTCTTGGTCCGCAGACTGAATTTTCAATATAGCATTTTCCGGATAAGACAAGGTATAATCGATTTCATTTTCGAGCTTCTTGATACTTTTTTTCAAATATTCCTGACTATTAACTTCTCGAGCTGTGTAATTAAAGTGTTCCTCATACCTCTCAGCGATGTCTTTTTCTTCCTTATTTAATAATGTATATTTAATTTTGGCTGAAGTATATTTGCCCTGTTGTAGTAATTCAAAGTACTTTGTGAACTTCGATGAATTTATGTACTTCTTCTCAAGGGCCTCCATTTCTTTTTTTGCTTGATCGTAGAGTGCCTTTTCTTTCATCGTCTTATCTAAATCGGCCATCAGCTTCTTAGTGCTACTCGAGGTAATGTTTGCTTCAGCATTTTCGATTAGTTTTTGATTGTTTGCTATTTTTTCTAAATAAACCGTCTTTTGTTTTTTGTCATCTGCCAGAAGGTTTGTGTCTTCAAACTTTTCAATATCAAGCTGAGACTGAATAAGGTTCTCTTTTATTTTAGGTAAAGCTTCTAGTGAAAACGTATTAATGGCCTTTATTCGGACTTCAAAATCTGCGTACCTGGAAGGTTGTGTTTGTGCATAGGTTACGTAGGTTATAAAAAATAGAAATATGACATAATTTTTCATAATCTTCTTATCGGAGTTTTCGTTGGTTTCTTAATTGCCCAGAACCTATCAAATACGGTCTAACGTACCGTAAATACGACAACTTAAGAGTTTGATTCAAATAGACGACCACTCAGGAAAATGAAATTGCAGTTATTCAGATTGTTTTTGCGGAAAAAGGTGGTCGTAATTTCTCTCTATCCGAAGGTCATAAAGACGGACCTTATGAGCGGAGAAAGGTCTGCCGTCTAGAAAATGAGTTTCAGCAATAGCAATTACAATTTTTTTTCTCATTGGAGTAAATGAACGTGCCAGTTAAGGAACGAGAAATTAAGTAATGATCTTCATCTTTTCAGATTGATTTTTAAAACAATATTAACCAAATCAGTTTCACCATTAAATCTTTCAGTTGTTTCCGGAACTTTAAGTGATTTCGGCCTTTATTAAAGCGCTAGCAATAGTGGTGCATGGACAAATGAATATGCGCGAGAAGATTTGTGGGACTAAGATCTTGCCGCAGGTGATTCTATTCGCCACACCAATTTTTTTGTTGGAGCAAGAGATGAATTTGATCGTAGGTTTGTGAGTCGTGTAAAATTTTCTAACTAAAACTCGTTTGATCGCGAATGTAGGCCAATATAGGCGGGTCCACATTTGCTTCTTTATCAAATTACTTTTCTCTTGAAACACCGCTGCCATTGTCGCAATTTATCCCAAAAACTTTAAGATCACCCCACCCAACGTTATGACTTTCTACGTGTCAGTCACTACCATTTGTTAAGTGGTTTTTATGAACTAAACGTAACAAAGGGGTCATCATGAAAAAAATATTAGCTCTTAGTTTGGCTCTCTTATCAGGTTCGGCTTTTGCTCAAGATGCCCAAGATAAGAATCAGAAAATGGAAACTGGTGGAACTGATAGAGTGCCCGCTGCAGCTGAAGGCATGAGATATATGTTTGAGTTCAATGCAGATTCAATGCTTAATGGTGTTCTCTCTTTTGATAAATCGAAGGTAAACGGTTCTGATTCTGACACTGACACTAAGGCCAACATTTCACTCAATTATGCTTACGGGGTTGCACCTCAGCTCCAGATTGCGTCCCGAATTAATTATTTTAATGGAATTTCAGGTAATGGTGATTTGGAAAATTTTGATTTTTCAATTGGAGCAATATTCAACACCAAGGAAGATTTAACTGAAGCTGGTTATGTTTCCTTATATTTTGGGGCCGGGTGGTCTCAGGATTTTGGCGCAGGGACTAGAGATGACCTAAGAATCTCAACCCTGGCCATCGGTAGAAGAATTCCTCTTACAACTTGGGGACTTAAGCATGTAACCTACACACCAGAAGTAGCGATGAAATCAGTAAATTCGACGACTGGGGAGGGGCTAGACTACTCCACTTCGCTCCAGTTTCGCTTTCTTCAGTTTTCAGTGTTTTTCTAGTGTCAAAGCACTAAGTCACTATTTTTACGTGAGTCCCAAGTGCTAAAAGTCTTTAACCGATTGAGTGCTGTATAAAATTTTCACTTCTCTAGAAAAGATAACGCGTATGCGTTATAAATAAGGAGTTACATGCCTTTTTAGAGGAGTTTTCATGTTTAATCTCGGTGATCATGTTGTATGCCCGGGCCACGGAGTTGGTCAGATTTGCAGCGTTGAAACTAAGGAATTGAATGGAGAACCAAAGAGTTTCTACATCATCAAGGTCATTTCGAATGGAATGAAAGTAATGATACCGGTTGATAGTAAAGAAGGCGTTCGTGCCCTTATGCTGTCTACAGAAACAAATGGTGTATTTGAGCTATTAAAGGATCAAAACGTTAAGGTTGATATGTCGACTTGGAACCGTCGTCACCGTGAATACACGATAAAAGTGAAGACGGGCTCACTCTTTGAAATCGCAGATGTTCTTCGCCAGTTACTGCTTCTTAAAATGACTAAGAAATTGTCTTTTGGAGAGCGCAAAATGTTGGACCAGTGCAAGGAACTTATTGTTAAAGAGATTGCTCTTTCAACTGGATCTCCAGAAGGTTCGATTTCTGAGAAAATTGACTCTCTCTACACCTAAGAATTAACAAATTCCTGCTTAAAGTGTATTCTTTTCCTCATTACAAATGAGGAGACTCCATTATGACTGTCCGAGTAAGATTTGCCCCGTCTCCAACTGGATATCTGCACATTGGTGGAGCACGCACCGCCCTTTATAATTACCTCTATTCGAAAGCAGTTGGTGGAACCTTCGTTCTAAGAATTGAAGATACCGATCTCGAACGTTCAAATTCTGAATACGAAAAACTCCAGATTGATGATCTAAAATGGATGGGCATCGTTCACGATGAAGGTCCAGATAAACCAAATCCTAAATATGCTCCTTATCGCCAGTCTGAGCGGACCGAGATCTACAAAAAATACGCCCTTGATTTAGTCGAAAAGGGTTTGGCCTTCTATGACTTCTGTACGGATGAAGAACTTGAAGCATCGAAGGAAAAGGCTGCAGCGGAAGGTCGTGATCCGATCTATGAAGGAAAGTGGAAGAATCCTGAATTTAATCAAGAAGCTCTCCAGAGAATTAAAGCGGGTGAAAAAGCCGCGATACGTTTTAGGGCCCCCAAGAAGTCTTATACCTTAAACGATAAAGTTAAAGGTGAAGTTGTTTATCCTGCAAATATGGTTGGTGACTTTGTGATCGTAAGATCAAACGGCTTACCAGTCTATAACTTCTGCTGCGTAGTTGATGATCACTTGATGGATATTACTCACGTTATTCGCGGAGAAGATCATCTTAACAATACTGTTCGCCAACTGATGATCTATGAAGCTTTGGGTGCAAAATTGCCTGAGTTTGCACACGTTTCTCTTCTCATTGGCCATGATCGCCAGAAACTTTCAAAACGTCATGGTGCCACTTCAGTGAACCTTTATCGTAACGAACATTACCTTCCAGAAGCCATGTGTAACTACCTTTGTCTGCTTGGTTGGTCTCATCCGACGGAAAAAGATATCTTTGATAAAAATGACCTCAATGAAGTTTTTAATCTTGAAAGATTCTCAGCTTCTGCAGCGATGTATGATGTTGAGAAACTTAAATGGGTTAATAGTGAACATGTTAAAAAAATGAGCAATGCGGATCTAATTACGCTAGTAGAAAAAGAACCCGAGACAGATTTTTTTAAAAAACAGACCCCCGAGTGGAAACTTGCATGCGTTGAATTGTTAAAGAAGTACGCTCAGTTTATTCCGGACTTTCCTAAGCTCGTAAATGAGTTGATCCTAAATGAGCACCCTCATTTGACCGATGCTCTGAAAGAAATTCTTTCGTGGGAGACAACTCCTAAAATTTTAAGTTTTCTCTCAGATGAAATTAATAAGGTACAGACAACATTTGTCACTGAAGCCGAATTGAATGCGTGGACAGAATTTGTAAAAAAAGATTTGGCCGTTAAAGGCAAGCCTCTTTTTCAGGGCGTGCGTGGATGCCTCACAGGTCATGATCATGGACCTGATCTAAAGTTCTTGATTCCACTAACACCAGTAAGTGTATTGAAAAATCGTATGATCGATTTAAGTAAATAAAAGGTTAAGCATGGTTCGCGAATTAAAAATTCATAACAATCTCTCTCGTAAGAAAGAGACATTTACTCCGATTGAACCGGGTAAGGTGAAGTTTTATTCTTGTGGACCGACGACGTATGATTTTCTTCATATTGGAAATGCACGAGCGTTAGTTGTGGGAGATCTTTTCAATCGTGTCTTAAAGGCGTTTGGCCATGAAGTGACGTTTGTTCGTAACTACACTGACGTAGATGATAAAATTATTGCACGCGCCAAAGAAGTTAATCAAAACGCCATTGAGTTTGCCGCCCATTGGGTGGATGAGGTCAAAAAAGATATGGACTCTCTTGGTATGAAGCCTGCGAGCCATACTCCTAAAGTTAGTGAAACGATGCCCGAGATAATTGAGATGATTCAAGATATTATTAAAAATGGTTCTGGTTATGTCGTTGATGGGGAAGTGCTTTTCAATGTTCCAAGTTTTTCAACGTATGGAAAACTTTCGAAGAAGGATTTGGATTCGCTTCAACATGGTATTCGGGTAGAAGTTGAATCTCATAAAAAAAACCCTTCTGACTTTGTTCTCTGGAAACCTGCAAAAGAGGGTGAAGTTTTTTGGGATTCTCCTTGGGGCAAGGGGCGTCCCGGTTGGCATATTGAATGTTCTGCCATGGCCAAAAAATTTCTGGGAAAAACTCTCGATCTACACCACGGCGGGATCGACTTGATGTTTCCTCATCATGAAAACGAAATAGCTCAATCAGAAGCCGCTAATAAATGTAACTTTTGTAATAACTGGGTTCACAACGAATTTTTAAATTTTGGGACCGAGAAGATGAGCAAGTCTCTTGGGAACGTTATTACTATTCGTAAGTTTGTTGAAACGTATGGTGGGCAAGTTTTGAGGCACGTATTACTTTCTGTTCATTACCGTGCCCGCCTTGAATGGATAGATGAGGTTCTTCAAAGAGGAATTGATGAAGTGCGAAGAATTCATGAATTCGCTATTGAGGCCAAAAGTTATAAAGCGATTGGAGTCGGTGCTTGTGATCCTGAAATAGAAAAATGCATCGATAAAATGATGGACGAACTTTCCAATGATTTTAATTCTGCTGGTGCCCTTGGCCAATATTTTACGTTCTTAAGATTCGTTAAGAATGTAAAAGATAACTTGAGCGATGCTTCACTCAAACAAGTTCATGCGACGAATGCATTCGTCGCAGAGGTTTTGGGTCTAATTAATGGTAATCCCGAAGAAGTACTTAAACAGCTTCAAAAAAATGATCAAAACACCTCTGATTCCGGAGTTGATGCTGCCTGGATTGAGCAATTAATTGAAGAGAGAAAATTGGTAAAAGCCGCTAAAAATTGGGTAAGAGCTGATGAGATCAGAAATGAGCTAACTGCTAAGAAGATTGTGCTTAAAGATAATCCGGATGGCTCTACTAGCTGGAAAATTCAAGGATAGGCATGGTGCCGCTTTGGCCCCATTATGCTCTGTATTCTTTACAATGACTTACACACTCTACTCACCGTGATTGCACCGTGATATTCCTAATGGTAGAAACTTTTTTTATTTCTTTTAACCCATTAGGAGATATCCATGAAAATGTTCGTAGGACTTTTGTCTCTCGCTCTTTCATTTGCTTCAATCGCTTCAAGCGGTGAAACAAAAACTTTCACTTATGATGGCACTCAGAATTCAGTTGAGCTTCTTCTTAAAGGTGAGAAGACCCATACTGAATACCGTTATGAACAACGTCAAACTACTTGCTACCGCACTGAGACCGTTGGATACCGTACAATTTGTACTGGCGGAAGTGGCCCAGGTTATCCAGGTCCTCGCCCTGGTCCGGGTTATCCTCAGCCGGGTCGCAATTGTTACCGCGAGCCAATTTATCGTCAAGTTGCTTACCCTTGCACACAGACAATTCAAATCCCTTATGAAGTTACAGATTTCTATGTCGATGCCAGAGTCATAGTTGATGTGGCCAACCTTACTGGTGTTTCAACTCCGGGTGAAAAATTTATAGTTACTCTTCAAGGTGATAATCTCTCCATCCAAACAGTTGGTTCAAAGAAATTCTTTCTTATGCTTAAGAAGCAAGATCTTCGCGCTAACATGAATGGTTCTGTTAAATTTATCGATGGTCTTTACGCTATTGAGTTAGTTGAAGCGACTCCAGTTCTTAAAGCTCTTACGATGACAAATATCTCGATTGAGAATTCAATTCTTAGCTTTGGCTTAGGACCTGTTGCAAATCGAGCAAACATTGGTTTCTCGCTTGTTGTAGTTAAAAAGAAACTTGGTTCTGATACAGTTCTTTTTGATAGAGAGCTAGATTCTTCAGAAGTTATCATCAACGCTGCAAGTGCAGGAACTTCTGCTGATGTGAACGTCCAGACTTTGGGAGTAAATCTTAGTGGTGGTAAGTATGGTCTAACAGCGAAAGCTTTTTACAAAGCTGCTGGTACACTTATGAATCAATCACAGTTTGGTGATGTACTTGAGACTTCTAGAACACTTCTTTATACAATTCGTTAGTTAGGATTGATGGGGGCCCGAAAGGGCCCTTTTTTTTGTGCATCATTCAACTGGGAACCTTCTAGACTCAGTAAAAGTAATCACCCTTTATGACGGATCAGATACTACCGTGATTAGAGTAACAGTTTCTTGATGGGAACTGCACCTGAACTTACGATACATTCTCAGTTGGTTTGTCATTTCCAATTCCTGAGAAATTTTTCAATGTGGGGAAAAATTAAGTCAAATCTAAGTAGTCTTGCGCCTTATTAATCACCCTTAATTTTTTCTTCGTATCAATCAATAGCTCAAGTGGTCTTCCTCTTAAATTGTAATTAGAACCCATACTATAGCCATAAGCGCCTGTGTCTTTAAGAATGAGCAGGTCACCTGATTTAAGTGCAGGCAGAAGCCTGTTTGATCCAAAGCAATCAGTCGTTTCACAAATGGGGCCAACAATATGGCACTCATGTTTGGCCTTGGACTCTTTGACGGGGATGATGTCGTGGAAGGCATCATATAATGATGGGCGCATGAAATCATTCATACCACCATCAACAATCACAAAGTGATTATCTTCCGAAACTTTATTACGCAAAACTTTCATAACAAAGATTCCGGCCTTCGCAACAATCCTTCTGCCTGGTTCAAAAACAACTCGTGGTCTTAAGTCGGTCTTTTTATAAAAATGTTTATCTAAGGTTGAGGCAATAAGCTTCATATAAGTATCTATGCTAGGAAGTTTCTTTGTTTCATCAGGGTGATAATCAACTCCTAGGCCACCACCAACATCAAGGAATTCCAATGGCGCCTGAGTTTTAAGTCCCACTTCGCACAGGCGTTGAACTGCTTTTTTTGTTGCTTTGAGGTCAAGCAATTGGCTGCCAATGTGGACAGAAAGACCAACAAGTTGTGAGTGACTCCAATAAGCTGACTTGCCAAGATTCATAAGAACTTCTTTTTCAAGAAGACCAAATTTATGAGTCTTATTTCCAGTCGAAATGTGTTTGTGAGTCTTGGGACGAACAACAGGATTGAGACGAAAGCAAATGCGCGCTATTTTTTTCAATTTTTTTGCACAAGCATTAATAAGCTCAAGTTCCTCAAGAGATTCAACATTAAAGGAATTAATTCCCTTACCAGGAAGTTTAAGTGCAAAAATAATTTCTTCTTCTGTCTTACCAACTCCTGAAAAAACAATTTTATTGGCCGGGATTCCCGCTTCTAGGGCGCGTTTAAGCTCTCCGCCTGAAACAATGTCGGCACCTGAGCCGAGCTTCGCAAGAATTTTTATAAGCTCCTTGTTTGGATTCGATTTGAGTGCAAAACAAATAAGAGGATCAATCAGACCCGAATCTTTTGCCCCATTATAAAAGGAGGTATAATTGTGCGAAAGAATTTCTTCCGAATAAAGAAAAAAAGGTGTCTTATGTTTATTTGCAACATCTTCAATATCTAATTTTGAAAAATTAAGAGATTTATTTTTGTAATTTAGGTCTTTCATGGAAATACCACGCCTTTTCGCCATTCTATGACTTGATCGAGAGTTTTAGAGTCTAAGACTTTATCATCATAGGCCACACGGGCCAAGATATCAAAATGAGTAAGTGAGTCAAAAGTTAACTTTGCCTCAGTAAAAATTTGGTCAACTTGGGCAAACCCATACGTAAAGATACTGAGAACTTTGACGACTATGAGGTCTGCTTCCCGCAGTTTTTGCGCAGCCGCGATAGAACTTTTACCAGTGGAAATCAGGTCTTCAATTAAAACGCAGCGTGATCCAGCCTGTGCAAAACCTTCAATGGCGTTTTGTCGTCCATGGTCTTTGGATGAGCTTCTGACATAAATCATTGGAAGTTTCATCTCATAGGCTATCCAGGCGGCCCAAGGAATGCCGGCGGTGGCGGTGCCCGCAATATAATCAAGATTTTGATTCTCTAGCTTTTTACAGAATGCTTTAACAATTATGGCACGTGATTCAACTGTTGAGATAAGTAACCGGTTGTCGCAATAGACCGGTGATTTTATGCCAGAGGTCCATGTAAATAAATCATTAGGTCTTAGAAAGACGGCTTTCTCTTTTAAAAGAATACTTGCAACGATTTGAGCATCATTCATTTTATTTTCCTTGAAGAATATCCATTAGGGCCTGTTTAGGATTCGGGCCCTGAGTAATAGGACGACCAATAACCATATAATCAGTACCTAAAGCAAGAGCTTGCATGGGTGTCGTTACACGCTTTTGATCATTTAAGTCATTTCCATTCGGACGAATGCCTGGCGTGACAGTTAAAAAGTTATGTCCCAGAAGATTTTTTATGGCCGTGACTTCTAGTGGAGAAGAAACTACACCGTCAAAATGACTCTCTTTTGCCAGTTTGGCATAGTTTAGTACTGATGCTTCGATTGACCCTTTAATACCTTGATCATTGTTCATCTGAGCTTCTGTGGTACTTGTCAGTTGAGTGACTGCAATCAAAAGTGGCCGATTTTTCAAGTTTCCAATTGCCTCAAAACTTTTCTCCAACATTTCTTTTCCACCGGCCGCGTGAACATTCACCATGTCGATAGGAAGACGTGAAAGTGACTTAAGTCCTTGAGCAACGGTATTTGGAATATCATGGAGCTTAAGGTCTAAGAAGACTTTGAATCCGAGGTCTTTTGCTTTTAAAACAACGTCGGGTCCCAAGGAGTAAAAAACTTCCATTCCAATCTTTACCCATATCTTCTCACCACTTAAATCTTTCAAGAGTTGGTGAAACTTCTCACTATCCTGGGTATCTAAAGCGACAATAATTTTGTTCGCAGGAATCATGAAATAGGCTCCATCGTGTAAGTATTTCTTTCAATCGTTTTGAGCAGGGCCTCTGTTGTATCTAAAGATGTTAAACATAAAAGGCCTCGTTCAACAGCGCATCTCCTCATTTTAAAACCATCCGATTCAACGTTTTTACTTTTCGAGATGGTATTAATAACTAATGAAATTCGACCTGATTTAATTTCTTTTAGGATGTCATTTTCAGACTGGCCGATTTTGTCCACGGTCTTAACTTGAATTCCTGCCTCTTTTAGAAGCTTCGCAGTACCTGCAGTCGCCACAAAATCAAATCCAACATTGTAGAAACGTTTAAAGAGTTTTAAGGCTTCTTCTTTTTCGGAGTCATTAATAGTGGCAAGGATTGTTCCCGAATCTGGAATAATCATGCCTGCAGCAACAAATGCCTTATGGAGAGCTTTCTCAAAGACTTTATCTTTACCCATTACTTCGCCAGTTGATTTCATCTCCGGGCCGAGGGCAATTTCAACATCAGAGAGTTTGGCAAAGGAGAAAACGGGAACTTTAACCGCAATATCATCCTTAGGAGCAAGTGTGCCGTGAAAATAACCTTGCTTGATAAGGCTTTCACCTAACAAAGCTTTCGTTGCAATTTTTGCCATTTGAACACCTGTAACTTTCGCAAGGAAAGGAACTGTTCTTGAAGATCTAGGATTAACTTCAATAACAAATACTTGGTTTTCAGCGATCACAAATTGAAGATTGATCAAACCTTTAATGTTCAGTGCTTTAGTTATCGAAAGGGTTGTCGCTGATAATTTATCCAAAATATCTTGAGAAACTGTTTGTGGTGGATATACCGCAATTGAATCTCCTGAATGAACTCCAGCTTTCTCAATGTGTTCCATAATTCCTGGAATGAAAACTGTTTCGCCGTCACAAATGGCGTCCACTTCCATCTCTCGTCCGATCATGTAACGGTCGATAAGAACAGGATGTTCCGGATTAATTTGAACTGCGCGCTTCATGTAATCCAATAACTCGGCTTCGTTATATACAATTTCCATCGCCCGGCCACCGAGAACATACGACGGCCTAACAATAACAGGAAAACCTAAGTGAGCAGATTTTTCAACTGCTTCACCCACTGAAGTGACTGTGCAGCCAAGTGGCTGAGCAATATCTAAGCCTCTTAATAATTCTTCAAAGCGTTTTCTGTTTTCTGCACGGTCAATGTCATCAACCGAAGTTCCAAGAATTTTGACTCCGCGTTTTGCCAAAGGCTCAGCGAGATTAATAGCTGTCTGTCCACCAAACTGAACAATGACACCAATAGGTTTTTCTCTCTCAACGACATTGAAAACGTCTTCAACTGT
>CAMDQH010000077.1 GCA_945905815.1 Bacteriovorax stolpii
TGGTTTTCTTGCTTCGAAAAGTTCTGCAACTCGAGGAAGACCTCCGGTGATGTCTTTCGTTTTCGTCGACTCACGTTGAACTTTAGCGATAACAAATCCACCATCGATTTTATCTCCCGAACTTACTACCACGTTCGCACCAACAGGTAGAGAGTAAGAGGCAATACGTTTCGTACCAGGAACAATGATAGGGTTACCTGCATCGTCGACGATAAGAATACGTGGTTGCTTAGAAATATCTTCTTTTCCTTTAGCTTCAATGATCACTCTGTGAGAGAGACCAGTTACAGCATCAAGAACTTCTGTATATGTTGCACCTTGGACTAGATCTTCATACTTAACGGTACCAGAAACTTCAGACATGATTGGCATCGCAAACGGATCCCATTCCAAAATTCTGTCACCCACAGCAATTGACTGACCATCTTTAAAGAAGATTGTTGCGCCATAAATAGCAGGGTAACGTTCTTTTTCCGCACCTAGATCAGTCTTGATGATAATCTCACCAGTTTTGTTCATAATAACGATTGAACCGTCATCACGAGCAACTGTCTTAACGTTTTCAAATACTAATTTACCAGCTGTCTTAGCTTCAGTTTTGTTAACTTGTGCACCTGCAGTTGCAGTTCCACCGATGTGGAATGTACGCATGGTTAACTGTGTCCCTGGCTCACCGATAGATTGAGCAGCGATAATACCGACTGCCTCACCCATAGAAACCAGTTTACCGCGAGAAAGATCGCGTCCGAAACAAAGCGCACAATAACCGTACTTTTCTTTACAAGTAAGAACAGAACGAACTTTGATCTGATCCACTTCTTCAGAAGTAATAACAGCTACGTCTTTTTCTGTGAAAATATGATTTCTTGGGAAAAGAACATTCCCAGTCTTACCTTTAAGATCTTCAAGAGAAACGCGTCCAAGCACTCTGCTTGCAACGTGTTCTGCAATTTCCCCAGCTTCTACTCGTGAAACCAAGATAATTCCATCTTGAGAATCACAATCAGTAGTACGGATAATTCCGTCTTGAGCAACATCCACGAGACGACGAGTTAGGTAACCAGAGTTAGCTGTTTTAAGAGCTGTATCTGCGAGACCTTTTCGAGCACCGTGGGAAGAAGCAAAATATTGAAGAACTGTAAGACCTTCACGGAAGTTTGAAGTAATTGGAGTCTCAATGATCTCGCCAGACGGCTTGGCCATTAGACCTCTCATACCAGCAAGCTGACGAATCTGAACGTTAGATCCTCGAGCACCCGAATCGGCCATCATAAAGATAGCGTTAAATGAAGGTGCTTTGAGTTTGTCTTTACCGTTTTCAGATACGAATTCAGCTGTTGATAAGTTACTGATCAACACTTTAGAAAGTTTTTCGTTGGTTTGTGCCCAAACGTCGACGATCTTGTTATATCGCTCACCGTTTGTAATAGAACCTTCGTTATACTCATTGGTGATTTTATCAACTTCTGCCTGAGCAGTATTAATAATCTGTGGCTTCTCTTTAGGGATAACCATGTCTTTAATGTTGATCGAAATTCCAGCTTTAGTAGCGTACTCGTAACCCATTTTCATAATGGCATCAGCGAAAAGCACGGTGTCTTTTTCTGTACCCTTACGGTAAGCAAGGTCGATAAGCTTTGCGAGCTCTTTTTTATTAAGGATCTTGTTGATTACTTCGTAATCAAGACACTTAGGAGTTACATCGTAAACGAATGTACGACCAACAGTTGTTTCAATCAATTTACCATTAAGACGGATCTTAATTGGTGCTTGAAGGTGAAGATTGTTGGTGTGGTAAGCAAATTGAGCTTCTTCTTTTGAAGAAAACACTTTGTCGTATCCACGAGCAAACGGACGTATACGTGACATGTAGTACATACCAAGAACGATATCCTGTGAAGGAACGATAATTGGAGTACCATCTTTTGGCGAAAGAATGTTGTTCGTAGACATGGCAAGAATACGACATTCAATTTGTGCTTCAAGAGAAAGTGGAACGTGAACTGCCATCTGATCTCCGTCAAAGTCAGCGTTGAACGCTGTACAAACGAGCGGATGAAGTTGAATAGCTTTACCTTCGATAAGGATTGGTTCGAAAGCTTGAATACCAAGTCTGTGTAGAGTAGGTGCACGGTTCAAAAGAATTGGGTGCTCTCTAACTACTTCTTCAAGGATATCCCAAACTTCTTGCTTCTGCTGATCAACCATTCGTTTTGCAACTTTAATGGTTGTACAGTGACCTTTGTCGATAAGTTTGTTGTAGATGAACGGTTTGAAAAGTTCGAGTGCCATCATCTTAGGAAGACCGCACTGGTGAAGTTTCAAGTAAGGACCCACAACGATAACCGAACGACCAGAATAGTCGACACGTTTACCAAGTAGATTCTGACGGAAACGGCCTTGTTTCCCTTTTAACATATCTGAAAGTGAACGAAGTGGACGCTTGTTAGCACCAGTGAAAACTTTTCCACGGCGACCGTTATCATAAAGAGCATCAACGGCTTCTTGAAGCATACGCTTCTCGTTTCTGATGATGATTTCTGGAGCGTTCAATTCTTTGAGACGTTTAAGACGGTTGTTACGGTTAATTACACGACGGTAAAGATCGTTTAGATCTGAAGTCGCGAAACGTCCAGCCTCTAGAGGGACTAAAGGGCGAAGATCTGGTGGTAAAACTGGAATAACGTCCATCATGAACCAATCAGGCTTATTCGGAGATTTGAGAAGTGACTCAACCACTTTAAGACGCTTAATGATTTTGGCCTTACCAAGATCAGTTGTTGCGTCACGAAGACCACGACGTAGTTCTTTGTTAAGGATATCTAAGTCAACTTTAGCTAAAAGGTCTTTAACAACCTCTCCGCCCATGCCGGCCTTGAAATCCATGTTCGCAGTTTTAAGTTCAGCGTATTTCTGTTCAGTTAAAATGGTACCGACACTTAATCCAGCGTCAGATTCAGCTGTAGCTGAAGAAATAACGATATAAGCTTCGTTATAAAGGATTCTTTCAAGGTCTTTCAAAGAGAGATCAAGAAGAGCGCCGATACGAGAAGGAAGTGAACGAAGGAACCAAATATGAGCTACTGGAGAGGCTAGCTCGATATGTCCGCAACGCTCACGACGTACTTTAGAAAGAGTGACTTCTACACCACATTTTTCACAAACTACGCCTCTGTGCTTCATACGCTTATACTTACCGCAGATACATTCATAATCTTTGATTGGTCCAAAGATTTTTGCACAGAAAAGACCATCTCTTTCCGGCTTGAAAGTACGGTAGTTTATTGTTTCAGGTTTTTTTACTTCACCGAAAGACCACTCACGGATGGTGTCAGGAGAAGCCATTCTAATAGAAATGGCTTGAACACTAACTGGATCTTTTGGTTTATCGAAAAAGTTTAATAAATCTTTCATTCAGCCTCGCTAGTTCTAAAAAAAATTAAAGAGTGTTCTCAACGTTCGGTTCTTCCAACTTAACATCAAGAGCAAGCGCTTGAAGTTCGCGGATAAGAACGTTGAACGATTCAGGGAGACCAGGTTCAAGAACCTGCTCACCTTTAACGATCGACTCATACATACGAGTTCTTCCTACTACGTCATCCGACTTAACAGTTAGGAACTCTTGTAATGTGTAAGCAGCACCGTAAGCTTCGAGGGCCCACACTTCCATTTCCCCTAGACGCTGACCACCGAACTGAGCTTTACCACCAAGCGGCTGCTGAGTTACGAGTGAGTAAGGACCAGTTGAACGTGCGTGAATTTTTTCGTCAACTAAGTGATGGAGTTTCAACATATACATTGAACCAATCGTCACTTCTTCTGAGAAAGCATCACCAGTGATACCGTCGAATAGAGTTGTCTTACCTGAACGATCAAGCTCAGCAAGATCAAACATCTCTTCAATATCTTGTTCTGTAGCACCATCAAATGTTGGAGATGAAAATCTCACACCAGTTTGAAGTTTTTCTGCTAACTCTTTAACCTGAAGATCAGAAGCTTTTTTCAACCAAGCATCAGTTTCTGGAGTTTTATAGATTTTAGAAATAAGGTCTTTAATACGATTGAGCTCCATCTGTTGCTCCATCATATAACGAATCTTGTCTCCAAGCCCTTTGCCTGCCCAACCCAAGTGAAGCTCAAACAGCTGACCGATGTTCATACGTGAAGGAACCCCTAGTGGATTTAACACGATTTCAACCGGCGTACCGTCTGCCATAAATGGCATATCTTCCATTGGAAGAACTCGAGAAATAACACCTTTGTTACCATGACGTCCTGCCATTTTATCACCGGCCTGAAGCTTACGCTTGATGGCGATGTAAACGACAACTTTCTTAATAACACCTGGAGGTAGCTCATCACCTTTGTGAAGTTTGGCAATCTCTTCGTTTGCTTTAGCGCGAACCCTGTTGATCCTGTTGCGGATATCTGCAAAGTACTCAGCAAGTTTTTCTTCAACATCAGCTTTAAGTGGAAGGTAACCAATCAATTCGAAAGGAATTGAATAGAGAACTTCTTCTGTAATTTTAGTACCTTTCTTCAATAGTTCAGTTGAACCATCTTCAGAAACGAGTTTGTCTTCGATTGTAGCTCCACCAAGTAGATCAACGATTTTTTTAATCGCTGAACGTTGGATCGCTTTAATCTCAATGCTTTCATCACGACGGACAAGAGCAGTTTCTTTTTCAATGATCGATTTAGAACGAGGATCAAGTTCAACACCTTCACGAGTGAAGACGTGAGCATCAATAACTGTTCCACGAACTGAAGAAGGAACGCGAAGAGAAGTATCTTTAACATCTCCGGCCTTATCACCGAAAATTGCTTTAAGAAGTTTTTCTTCTGGAGAAAGTTGAGTCTCACCTTTTGGAGTGATTTTACCAACCAGAACATCTCCTGGTTTAACAATCGCACCAACACGAATGATTCCAGCTTCATCAAGGTCTTTTAAGGCCTCTTCAGAAACGTTTGGAATATCGCGAGTGATCTCTTCTTTACCAAGTTTAGTATCACGAGCTTCCACTTCATAATTTTCGATGTGGATAGTAGTGAATACATCTTGAGCTAGAATTTTTTCATTAATAAGAATTGAATCTTCGTAGTTATAACCACCCCAAGGCATGAACGCTACGAGGATGTTTTGTCCAAGAGCAAGATCACCGAATTGAGTAGCTGGACCGTCAGCAATAACGTCGCCGGCCTTAACTAAATCGCCTTCTTTAACCAATGCTTTTTGGTTAATAGAGGTATTTTGGTTAGAACGCTGATATTTCACTAGCTTGTGAACATCTACGCCTGATTCTTCATCTTTGAAATTATCACGCTGAATAACAATACGGTTAGAATCAACAAAGATTACTTTTCCGTCATGTCCTGCGAATAAAATCGCACCTGAGTCGCGCGCAACAGTTGATTCAACACCTGTTCCAACAATAGGTGCATCTGTTTTAACAACAGGCACTGCTTGTCTCATCATGTTTGAACCCATCAAAGCTCTGTTAGCATCATCGTGCTCAAGAAACGGAATCAAAGATGTTGCAATTGAAATCATCTGAGACGGAGAAACGTCCATCAAATCAACTTCAGTGGCGTCTACGAGGGCAAGTTCACCCTGTTTACGAGCAGCAATTAAAGTGCCCGAAACTTTACCATCTTTAACGAAGTGATTATCAGCTTGTGCAATAATTTTTCCTTCTTCTTCGAAAGAAGAGAAGTACTTAATTTTTTTATCAATTGAGCGGTCTTCGTTGATAACTCGGTAAGGAGTTTCAATGAATCCGTACTCAGAAACTTTTGCATACGTTGCAAGAGAAGTGATCAAACCAATATTTGGTCCCTCTGGAGTCTCGATCGGACACATACGTCCGTAGTGAGTTGCGTGAACGTCACGTACTTCGAAACCTGCGCGCTCGCGTGTTAGACCGCCGGGGCCTAGAGCAGAGAGACGACGCTTATGGGTTACTTCAGATAGTGGGTTAGTCTGATCCATGAACTGAGAAAGTTGAGATGAACCGAAGAACTCTTTAACTGCAGCAGCTACTGGCTTCTGGTTAACGAGATCGTGAGGCATCATCGTATCGAGTTCTTGAATCGACATTCTTTCTTTAACAGCTCTTTCCATACGTACTAGACCAACACGGAATTGGTTTTCTAGTAGCTCACCAACAGCACGAACACGACGGTTACCAAGGTGATCGATATCATCGACTTGACCTTTACCGTTGTTCAAATCAACTAAGTATTTAACCGTAGTTAAAATATCTTCTTTAGTTAGAACAGTGTTTGCAACTGGGATATCAAGACCAAACTTATAATTGATCTTCATACGTCCAACTTTAGAAAGATCGTATTTAGCAGCATTGAAGAACAATCCGCCGAATAGATTTTCAGAAGCTTCGATCGTAGGAGGTTCACCTGGACGAAGTCTTTCAAAAATTTTTATTAGAGCTTCTTCAGTTGAATGAGTTTTATCAAGGTATAAAGTGTTTCTGATTTGATCAGAGAAGTTAACGTTATCGATATAGATAACATCAACTGACTTAATTCCAGCTTTCATAAATTCGAAAATCTTAGACTCAGTCAAAGCTTCATTTGCAGAAGCGATAACTTCACCTGTTGATTTGTCGTAGATATCGTCAGCAATAACTTTTCCAATAACTTCTTCAAGTTTCATTGGAAGAGATTTAAGACCAGACTCCTGAAGCTTTTTAACCGCAGGTTTAGTGATCTTCTTGCCTTTTTTGATTATAGCTTCGCCAGTTTTAGGGTGAAGAATATCATCATCAATACGAGCACCAGTTAGAAGCTCATAATCTAGCTCACGAGAGTAACCTTTCTCAGAAAGATTGATTTTCTCAAGTGGGTAGAAAGCTTTAAGTAACTCAGATACGGAGTAACCCATAGCTTTAAGAATTACTGTTGCGTGGAACTTACGTTTACGATCGATACGAGCGTAAAGGATGTTCTTGTGATCGAATTCGAAATCGAGCCAAGAGCCACGATGAGGAATAATACGAGCTGAATAAAGAAGCTTCCCTGAAGAATGCTTTTTACCAGAATCGTGTTCGAAAATAATCCCTGGAGAACGGTGGAGCTGAGAAACGATTACTCGCTCAGTACCGTTGAATATGAATGACCCTGTTGGGGCCATCAAAGGAATATTACCTAGGTAAACTTCCTGTTCTTTAATTGATG
Source organism: Bacteriovorax stolpii (assembly GCA_945905815.1). Taxonomy (GTDB): domain Bacteria; phylum Bdellovibrionota; class Bacteriovoracia; order Bacteriovoracales; family Bacteriovoracaceae; genus Peredibacter. The sequence goes on from CAMDQH010000077.1 coordinate 7,195, forward strand.
AAATAGTACGCTGACCATCTTCTCTCTCAGTAGTGAGATCAAAGAAAATCAAACGAACAGTCACCTTCAATGGTGATTCATATGAAATACCGCGTGCGCGACATTCAACTACTGAATACTTAGGTTCTTCTAATGTGTAATTAACGAACTCTAAAGAAACAGTCTTGTTGAAATCGAAAATCGGGAAGATTCCCTTAAATACATTTTGAAGACCTTTCTCTTCACGTTTTGCAGGAGGAATATCTTTTTGAAGGAAATCCTCGTACGAGCTGATCTGCAGTTTCATCAAGCTCGGTGGAGACATCACATAATCGTTTTTACTAAAACTCTTACGTGTCCACTCGTTAGGGGCGAATACTTTTGTCATCTAATGACTCCTCGTATGAAGCTCTGCTAATTCGAATTTTCTAATAAACGCAAAAATGGAAGCACACCGAAGCATGCTTCCACGAAATCCCCAAGGACTTTAAACTAATTACTTAATTTCTACTTTAGCGCCTGCTGCTTCTAATTTCTTTTTAAGATCAGCGGCTTCATCTTTAGTCACGCCTTCTTTAATCATCTTAGGAGCGCCTTCAACTAGATCTTTAGCTTCTTTCAAGCCAAGACCAGTGATAGCACGTACTTCTTTAATTACGTTAATTGCAGTTGCACCTTTATCAGTAAGCATTACAGTGAATTCTGTTTGAGCTTCAGCAGCAGGACCAGCAGCAGCGCCGCCAGCAACAGCTACAGGAGCAGCAGAAACACCAAATTTTGTTTCAAGTTCTTTAACCAAGTTAGCAAGGTCAAGAACGGTCATTTTAGATACGTGTTCGATTAATTGATCATTTGTAATAGACATAAGATTCTCCTAAAAAATAATAAAGTTTAAATTAAGCGTTTTCAGTGGCAGCGGCCGGAGCAGCTCCACCTTGTTTTTGCTCGTTAATAGCAAAAAGTACTCTTGCAAAAGCTGATACTGGTGCATTGAATGTAGCAAGCAATGTTCCAAGCATCTGGTCGCGTGATGGCAATTTCGCAAGTGCCACAACTTCCGCTTTTGTTAGTTTTTGAGCACCGAGCATACCGCCTTTAATAGTGACGATATCCGCGAATTCTCCAGAAGCATCGTTAATGATTTTAGCAACTGCTGCTGCGTCGTCATAAGCGAATGCCACTGCACTAGAGCCCTTCAAATCAGCAAGTAGACTTTCAGCGAAAGTACCCTTAGCCGCACGTGCGAAAAGAGTGTTACGAGTAATGACCATATGGCCTTTAGCTTCGCGAACACTTTTTCTGATTCTTACCGAATCAACTGATGGAATACCTACGAGGTTAGTCAAGAAGACAGCTTGTGACTTCTCGATAATCTGCTTGATTGATGTGACTACTACGTCTTTTTCTGCACGTGTCATCATAGATCAAATCCTCCGTTAGTAATATATGGAGGGGAGTTTCGGCAGGCTTTACTCTTCACTGAGAAGAAACCGGCTATCTTCAACCCCTTCAACGTAAATAAATTAAACTGAAACTAGTGTTGCATCAACAGTATCGACTCTAACACCTGGGCTCATCGTAGCGCTGATTGCAAGCGACTTGATGTATGTTCCCTTAGCAGATGAAGGCTTCGCACGAACGATAGCTCCACAAACTGCCTTGAAGTTCTCACTAAGCTGAGCTTCAGTGAAAGACTTTTTACCTATTGGTACGTGAACAATACCGTTTTTATCTGCACGGTATTCAACTTTACCAGCTTTCTGCTCAGAAATAGCTTTAACAACATCAGTTGTTACAGTTCCAAGCTTAGGGTTTGGCATAAGGCCGCGTGGTCCGAGAACCCGAGCAATCTTTCCGATTTTACCCATCATATCTGGAGTTGCGATAACACGATCGAAATCCATCCAACCGCCAGCGATTTTATTAATCATGTCTTCACCACCAACGAAATCTGCACCAGCTTTTTCAGCTTCAGCAAGTTTCTCACCAGCAGTAATAACAACAACAACAGTTTTCTTACCAGTACCTGAAGGCATTACAATAGCTCCACGAACCATTTGATCTGCGTGACGTGGATCAATACCAAGTCTGAAAGCGCAATCAACTGTTTCGTCGAATTTTGCGAATGCAACAGTTTTAACAAGGTTAATAGCTTCAGCTACAGTGTAGAGTTTATCTTTATCTACTTTCTTTGCTGCTTCTGTATATTTAGGCGATATCTTTTTCATTTTTTTTCCTCCCGGTGCAAACGATCTTTCGATCTCCCGTTAATTACTTACTTATAATCCAGTTTAAGACCCATTGAACGGACTGACCCTTCAATAGTACGCTTCGCAGCCTCGTGTGTAGCAGCTGTCAAATCAACTTCTTTAGCTTTTGCAACTTCAGAAACGATTTTTTCAGATACTGAACCGGCCACTTCATGACCAGGCTTTTTAGAACCTGATTGAAGCTTAGTCTTATCCTTCAATAGATAAGTAGCTGGAGGTGTTTTCGTTATGAACGTAAACGTTCTGTCAGAATAAACCGTAATGATCGTAGGAAGTGTAACTCCCATGTCTTTCTGTGTACGAGCATTGAATGCCTTACAGAATTCCATGATGTTTACACCACGTTGACCAAGTGCTGGACCAATTGGTGGAGACGGATTTGCTTTTCCGCCTGCAATTTGCAACTTAATAAAACCTGTGACTTTTTTAGCCATAAATTCTCCTGGCGGTGCCGACGACCCGAAAGTCTCCCGCTTATATTATTAAACTTTCTCTACTTGAGAGAATTCTAGTTCGACTGGTGTTGGACGACCGAAAATCAGAACCTGTACTTTAACTTTCCCTTTTTCAGAGATTGTTTCAACAGTTCCAACAAACGAAGTAAATGGACCTTCGATAACTTTAACTGAATCACCTTCAGAAAAGTTGGCAACCGAACGAGAGCGTTTAAACCCTTCTGCCATACTTGCAGTCATAGCAGTTGCTTCTTCGTCAGTAATTGGCATTGGCTTATCTTTTGTGCCGCCAATGAATCCTGTAATTTTATCTGTGTCTTTAACTAAGTGCCATGTCTTATCGTTCATGATCATTTTGATAAGAACGTAACCAGGAAAGAATTTCTTCTTCATAGTTCTCTTCTTACCATTAACGTTTGCTACAACTTGTTCTTCAGGAACCATTATCTCAGCAAAATATTCAGTCATACTGTGATTCACAATACGCTCTTTAAGTGTTTTCAAAACGCGGTTCTCAAATCCACTCAAAACGTGAACGATGTACCACTTAAAATCAGGAGTATCACCTATCGCAAGTACTCTTTCTGGAATTGCATCAGTCATATAATCAGATCCTTATTTATTAACCAAACCGAGTAAAAAGTTAGCCCCAAAATCAAAGAATCCAAAAACAAAACCCATGATTGTAACAGCAATCATTATGACAAAAGTATGTCTCCAAGTTTGTTGCTTATCCGGCCAAACAACCTTTAGTACCTCTTGATAAACATTTGTCAGAAACTCTGATGATTTAGGATTTTTAAAGACTATTATATAGGTAGCTAAACCTACCAAGACTGACACTACTTGTGTTAATCCGAAATAATATGGAACCATTGTTTCTAAAGCAAACCACTCAGAAAGCTTTTCAAAGAAATTAATAAAGACATAAACTTCTAGAATACAAGTAATAGCAACTGTGGTTTGAATCCACTTCTTGCCCTCGTCGTTGGTAGCCACAGACATTTTAAACCTCAATATAAACAAAACGAACTGTCATTTATGCAAAATGATAGGAGTTATGTCTACAAAAAAATTGAAATTTGATTGACTTAGTAAAGTGGCGGGCGCAGAGGGATTCGAACCCCCAACATTCTGATTTGGAATCAGACGCTCTACCGTTGGAGCTATACGCCCTTAAAAAGCAAAAAAAAGGGCCAACCAAGCGAAAACCTGGTTGGCCCAAAGCGTTACGTATTAAGCAAGAATTTCAGATACTGTGCCGGCACCAATCGTACGACCACCCTCACGGATAGCGAAACGTAGACCTTGTTCCATAGCAATTGGAGCAATAAGCTCAACAGCAAATGAAGTGTTGTCGCCCGGCATAATCATTTCCATACCTTCGTTCAAAGTAATCGATCCAGTTACATCCGTAGTACGGAAGTAGAACTGTGGACGGTAACCTTTGAAAATCGGAGTGTGTCTTCCACCCTCTTCTTTTGTAAGGATATATACTTCGCAACGGAACTTAGAGTGAGGCTTAACTGTTCCCGGCTTGATCATACACTGACCACGCTCGATATCTTCTCTCTTAGTACCACGAAGAAGAAGACCAACGTTGTCTCCAGCACGGCCTTCGTCAAGAAGCTTACGGAACATTTCAACACCAGTGATAACTGTTTTCTGAAGGTCTTTGATACCGATAATATCGATCTCTTCCCCGACTTTAACAATTCCACGCTCAATACGACCGGTAACAACTGTTCCACGACCAGAGATCGAGAAAACATCTTCCACAGGCATAAGGAACGGCTTATCAATATCACGAGCTGGAGTTGGGATATAAGAATCCACAGCTTCCATAAGTTTAATGATCGCTTTCTCGCCAAGCTCAGGATTTTTTCCTTCAACTGCAGCAAGTGCAGAACCAGAAACTATAGGTATATCGTCACCAGGATATTTATATTTAGAAAGAAGCTCTCTGATTTCCATTTCAACTAGTTCAGCAAGTTCAGGATCTGCGATATCGATCTTGTTCATGAAAACTACAAGTGCCGGAACACCAACCTGACGAGCAAGAAGAATGTGTTCACGAGTCTGAGGCATAGGGCCGTCAGTTGCAGCAACCACTAAAATCGCGCCGTCCATCTGAGCAGCACCAGTAATCATGTTTTTAACATAATCTGCGTGTCCCGGACAGTCTACGTGAGCATAGTGACGGTTAGCAGTTGTGTATTCAACGTGAGCTGTATTAATTGTAATACCACGAGCTTTTTCTTCAGGAGCTGAATCAATATCAGCATATGACTTAGCTGATCCACCATGAAGTTTACACATGGTCATTGTGATTGCAGCAGTAAGTGTTGTTTTACCGTGATCGACGTGACCGATAGTACCGATGTTTACATGCGGCTTACTACGATCGAATTTTTCCTTAGCCAT
>CAMDQH010000078.1 GCA_945905815.1 Bacteriovorax stolpii
GAATCCCAATGGATTACCGGCCCTAAATCTCGGCAGTACGTACATGAACTTCGCTCTCTTCATCAGGGAGTGATCGCAGGGGCCGAAACAATTCGCACGGACAATCCTAGACTCAATGTAAGACTTGCAGATTATAAAGGTCGCCAGCCTTTTAGAATTATTTTTACTAAATCCGGTAATCTTCCCAAATCTCTAAATATCTTATCTGATGAATTTAAAAATCAGACTCTCATATATACAATGACCGATTCAAAATTTGATTTACCTTCAGAGAACGTCGTTAAGATAGATTCTTTAAAAGAGGCCATGAGCGACTTATTCTCAAGGAAGTTGATCAATCTTTTTCTTGAGGGCGGATCAAATCTTGCCACATCTTTTATTAAGGAAGGTTTGGTCAATCGAGTGAGTCTATTTATGAATCCTAGTTTTTTAGGAACAGGAAAAAGTTCATTAGGTGATTTAGGTCTAACAACCTTAAATGAAAGACCATTTTTAACACAAACTGAATCACGCTGGATTGATGGAGACCTCTTCATTACCGGTCGACTAAAATAAGGGTATTTATGTTCACAGGGCTTATTCAAGAAGTTGGAACCATTCTTTCTGTCACGCAAAACACTGAGGGAAAAGAATTTGTCATAAAAGCACCGACACTTATAAAAGAAATTCAGATTGATGATTCAGTTGCAACCAATGGCTGCTGCCTCACGGCGACTCAAATTAAGGATGACACTTTTAAAGTTCAGGCGATCCATATGACTCTCCAGAAGACTTCAGTTGGTGGGCTCAAAGCTGGTGATAAGGTGAACTTGGAGTTATCACTTAGACCTCAAGATCGTCTGGGTGGTCATTTTGTACAAGGTCACGTAAATGCGGTCGGTAAAATTAAACAAATTAATACGACGGGAGAGAATTGGGAAATTGAGGTTTCTTTTTCCACAGAACTCCGTAAATACATGATATCAGAAGGGTCAATCGCTATTGACGGCATCAGTCTAACGATTGCCAAACTCACTAATGACTCACTAACCGTGGCAATCATACCCCACACCCTAGAAAAGACTACACTAGGCACAAAAAAAGTTGGAGATAACCTCAATCTAGAGGTAGATATGATCGCTAAATATATCGAGAACTTCCTGCGCTTTGATAAAGACTCACGCAAGGAAGAATGGGCGAAAAACTTTTTTAATGTGAAGTATGAAGACTAAAAATCTACGTCCCTTAGATTCAATTGAAGCTGCCATATCCGATCTTAAACTCGGCAAGATGATTATTGTCGTTGATGATGAAGACCGTGAGAACGAAGGCGACTTTATCATGCCGGCAGATATGATCACTCCTGAAGCGATAAACTTCATGATTACTTACGGCCGTGGTCTGGTGTGTGCTCCCCTCTCTCAAGAAATTGCTAAAAAATTAGACCTACCTCTTCAGGTTCAAACCAATACTGATACCATGGGTACTGCTTTTACAGTTACTATCGATGCCAAAGAAAAAGTTCATACCGGCATCTCAGCCTCAGATCGTTCTCACACGCTTAAATTCATGGCCGATCCATCATCCAAGGCCAGCGACTTCACTCGCCCTGGGCATATTTTCCCACTCATCGCTAAGGACGGAGGTGTTATAGAACGCCAAGGTCACACAGAAGCAGCTGTGGATTTTTCTAAACTTGCAGGAATGGCACCAGTTGGAGTGATCTGCGAGATCATGAATGAAGATGGCTCGATGGCCAGATTGCCTGAGTTATTAATACTTGCTGAAAAACATAATTTAAAAGTCGTATCGATTGCTGATCTGGTCACTTATCGTAAGCTTCAAGAAAATCTTATTTCAACTGTTGAATCGATTCCAATGCCAACGAAGCATGGCGATTTTCAAATGTACATTTTCAAGTCAGCACTCTTAAAACAAGAGCATGTCGCGATAATCAAAGGTGATGTTTCTCTTTTAAAAAACCCAGGCACTCTGGTTCGAGTGCACTCGGAATGTTTTACGGGTGATGTATTAGGAAGTTTCCGCTGTGATTGTGGGGAGCAACTAGCTGCCTCCATGAAGGCGATTGAAGAACATGGTTCAGGTGCCGTAATTTATCTACATCAAGAAGGCCGAGGCATTGGTTTGTTTAATAAAGTTCGCGCTTATCAGCTGCAGGATCAGGGTATGGATACGGCAGAAGCGAATCTTCGTCTTGGTTTTCCGGTTGATCTCAGAGATTACACCATGGCCTCACAGATTCTCAGATACTTCCAAATAAACAGCATCAAACTTATGACCAATAACCCATTAAAAATTGATGGCCTAACGAAACTCGGGCATACCGAAATTGAGCGTTTCCCTCTTGAAATAGATGCTAACACTAAGAATGCTCATTATCTTTTCACTAAAAAGACTAAACTCGGTCACCTCCTCAAACAAAATCTTTTAGACCAATAAGCGAGACTAATATGAAAATCGAAGGTTCTTTAAATGCATCTAAATTAAAGGTCGCAATTGTATGTGCGCGCTTTAATGAGTTCATTACCTCAAAACTTTTAGGTGGCGCGGTTGATTGTTTAACTCGTCATGATATCAACCCTAGCAATATAGATGAAGTTTGGGTTCCAGGCGCTTTTGAAATTCCACTTGCGGCACTTGCACTTGCTGAATCAAAAAAATATGATGCCGTTATTTGTCTCGGGGCCGTCATTAGAGGTGCTACTTCACACTACGATTATGTTTGCTCTGAAACCGCCAAGGGAGTCTCCCACGTTAGTCTAAAAACGCACGTGCCTACGATTTTCGGAGTTCTGACCACTGATACTATCGAGCAAGCGATTGAGCGCGCAGGAACGAAGGCCGGAAATAAAGGCTGGGATTGTGCAATGGCAGCAATTGAAATGGCCAATCTTATGCCTAAGCTTCAGGGAAAATAATTGAAGACACTACTTCTTACCTTTATCGTTCTTTGTTATTCGTTAATCGGTTTTTCTCAAACGACAGAGCTGAAACTAACTACTGACATCTATCATAACAACGAAGAGCTCTTTCATTCGCATCAAGGCGAAGGCCCTTGGGACAGCACTCTGGCGATGAGCATCGGCTACGCCAACATCAAGAGTCTTCGTGCCCAAATAGAAGCGGCCCTCAATATAAAACTCGATTACTTTAAAAAGTGGAATCCAGATGGGGAAGCTCACATTACCGTTGTGACTCCTAATGAATTTTGGGATGTACTCAGGCTAAAATTAGACATGAATAGAATCGAGGCAATTGCTGATCAATACGATATCCAAGAAGCGCGCTTAAGTATTCTCGGCATCGGATCGGCCAAAGGCATTGTAAATGGTAAAGAAGCAGAAACATTTTTTGTCATTGTAGACTCTGCACAACTAAGAAATATCCGCCAGCAAATTTTCTATGCCTTCACACGTGCAGGTGGAGATCGTGGCTCGTTCGATCCAACGTGGTTTTTTCCACATATTACAATTGGGTACATTGAAACTGACCTTCACGAAAGCAACGGAGTTTTAAAGAATCTGAAACATTCTCTGGATAAAAGATTTCCTTTCAAAACTGTGCCGTGAAATTAACACATTTATTCTTCGAGCAATTTGAAACAACCAAATGACTACATTGATCCAGAACTCACAAAATCATTAGGTTAAGGACCGAAGAGAACATTTCTATGTCGACAGCGCTCATCCTCATGATGAAATCTTTAAAAAACTTTACGACGATTATTCAGTATTGACCCAAAACTTTTTAGAACAATATTTTAATTATCTAAAACTTGATCCTCAGACCATTCAGTCCATTTTCACAAATCATAAATCTTTTTTAAGACCTAACCACTACCCAGCTCATCCAGCAGGAACCGTACTTTCGGATTCACATGTAGACACTAAGTAGAGAACTTATTTCAAAGCAAGAGTCATTGGAAGTTTGTTCTTATCATCTCTTTGCTTCGCCTCTTTCAAGAAATGCGATGACATAAAGAATATGTCGGTTAATACCAAGAGGTGGGGCCTGAAGCTTAATTTTGGCGACCATAGACCTCAGTTTCGAAAAAATAAAAAAATGCTTTGCGTTAAGTAATAAACAAACCTTTAAACCTTGCCATAAGTAGTCATTTTCACTTATAACTACCCCACACTTTTTTCTTCGTGAGGATGCAGGCTCCCTGGATAAAGTGAATATTTTAATGTTTCCTGCAAAAGCCTAAAGGAGAAACTTATGGCAAAAATCGACATGGGGCGCTCGCGCTTCAAAATTCAACGCCGACTTGGTGTTGAGCTTCCAGGACTAGGTAAAGCTGGTGCCTTGGAAAGAAAACCGTATGGACCTGGTCAACACGGTATGGCCCGTAAAAAAATGTCGGATTTCACAATCCGCCTAGTTGAAAAACAAAAAGTTATGTTCAACTACGGTCTTCGCGAAGCTCAAATGAGAAACTACGTGAAGAAATCTAAGAAGATCAAAACTATGTCATGGGTTGATGCCATGATCATTACTCTTGAATCTCGTCTTGATAACGTTGTTTTCCGTCTTAACTGGGCACCATCTACTCCAGGTGCACGTCAACTTGTTTCACACAAGCACATTAAAGTTAACGGTAAGACAGTAAACGTTCCAGGATTCATGGTTAAGCCAAATGATGTGATTGAAATCTCTGATAAAGGTGCAAAAACTGCATCGTATCTTCAGGCGAAAGTTCGTCCACGTATTTCTTCAATCCCAGCTTTCTTGACTAAAGAAGCTTCTGGAGAGAAAGAAAAAGCTAAGATGGTTGCAAAACCTCTTGCTGAAGATATCCCATTCGCTTTCGAAAAGCGTCTCGTGATTGAATACTATTGGAAAGTTAAATAATTTTCTGAAATACGAAGGCCCTCGCAAGAGGGCCTTTTTTTATTAACAGGATGTTATGTTGATTTTATGAATCTTCTAAGCTTGGGTGATCGAATAGCTGATTATCATTAAGCTTCATTTTCAAGTACTTTCTTGCCGCCTTCATTTTATTTGAAATATAAAATTCCACAATAAATCCACCCCAATGATTTTCTTCAAACAACGTATTAAAATAAGGACCTTCAAGTTCAGTAGAAAATTTAAAAGAGAGATAAATATGATGAACATATCCGGGTGTGATATCTACCGGGATTGGTTTCAAAGCGTAACTTTTGTTTTGCTCAATTTTATTAAGATCAAGAAACATCAAATTAATGACCTCTTTGCTGCCAAAATCAATCCCCTTCAAGTTACCCCAGTCTCTAACACCTAGTGAATGAACAAGCTCATAGTATGCATCGGCCTTATCTTTTAAATGCACTTGTTCAATTGCAGAAAGTTCAAAAGGTTTTTGCTTAAACACCCTTGCCTCAAACCAGAAATACCTTGGAAAGAGCGTAAGTGAATGGTCAGGAAAGATGCGAGAAACTTTTTGGAAGGCAGAAATAACCCCTTCTCCGAGGCCTGTGTTACTAAATATTTCATGAACAAGTGCCTGTGGCCTTCCTTGATCAAAATCAGCAGCAGTGAGTTCTTCAAATGCTTTACCTAAAACTTTAACTGGGTGATCTTTAAATATGAACTCGAGATATTTGATGAGAAGTGGATTTTTTTCTACCACGTAAACAAATCGGGCACCGCGGGCAAGAGCTTCGATACTCCACATGCCTGTACCAGATCCCAGATCGATCACAATCTTATCTTTCACAGAATGCTCTAACATTTTACTGTAATAGCTGTTTCGGGCAGTATCATTGAGCATTGGTAGGAACCATTCAGGCATAAGTCGGCGGGAAAAGTTGTTTATAGTCTCAAATCTAACTTCTGGATCCTTCTCTTTTGAGAAAATGTCTTTTAAAAGATTTAAGTCTAGGTTGTCGTCGTCGGATTTATTCATAAGGTACTTTAACTTACACCGAACACTAGGTGAACTTATTCCTATGACCCAGGACGTCCAGGAAATTAGGCCGGCTCAAATACTAAATGAACATATTCTGGGAGAACAATATCTGTATACCAATGATCATCAATTTCATTGGATCTATTAACAAAAGTTTTACAAGCTTCTGTTGTTTGAGTGCCAGAATCATTATATATCACTTTGCATTCAGGTTTCTCGTAATCCGAATTCATTTTACTTGGTTTATAACCAACTATATCTACAACGGTGACCCAATGAAGATTTTTGCCATAAGCTTTAGTCAAAACTAAAACCGGACTACGTATGGCCTTAGTACCTGTATTAGAAATAATACGTTTCTGAGTGCCATTACCTCTTCTTACCTCGAAATAGACTGAATCCAAAAAATCCCACCGGTTGGTTGAATAATAATATTTCCAATTGCCCTTCAAGCATTCTGAATTATTCTTAAACATGCGATTAAGTCCAGATTTAAGTATGTCAGGTCTTACGCCAGGAGTGATATCCCAGAAATATTTTGGCGCAATAAGCTTTGGATCAACAAACGTATTTCTGCAATAAGCATAAAACGCATTGGCCCCAGCAGTCGGTCCACACAGGCCTTCATAGGTTGTATTATTAGGTTGTAAATAGCTAATCGTTTCATCCTCACACTGATAGACCTTAACATCTTTAAGTATGTTTAATTTAACCCTATTGATACAAGCTGCAGAGCAGACCGAGCTGATTAATGAAAGACCCAAGACCATCAATATAAGATTTTTATTCTTCATACGGACATTATGAGGAAAAACGAGGACATCTCAACCTCCCTAGTAAAATCCAACCGGGGTGTTTAGAAAGTAGACACTCCTTTAGGGTAGGTAGATTCTACTGCTCACACATTTTTTAAAGCGTTTCGCAGATATACTTCAAAGATATCAAGGGGCCATATGAAAACTAAAATCTTTCTGCTTTTAGCCGTTATGCTGAATTGCCAAATCCTAATGGCCAAGGAATTGGTCATCATTTCGGATTTAGATGAAACTCTTAGAATGGCAAACGCTGAAAAACTGGTAAAAGCAGCAGGTAAGCTTATTATTGGGGTTAAGCCTTATGAAGGTATGCGTGCCATTTTTAGTGAAATAAAGGCGAAGAATCCTGAAGCAAAGTTCTATTACCTTAGTAACTCCTACAATTTTTTATACAATGCAGATAAGTGGACTGCAAAAAATGGATTCCCAAAAGGAAAATGTTTACAACGCCGGTTTAAAAAAGATCAATCAGAAACCTTCAAACCGAGAAAGCTTAAAGAAATTGCCTCTGCTCATCCAGGCGCAAGTTTTCTCTTGTTCGGAGATAACGTAGAACATGACCCTCAATTTTATCGAGGACTAATTACTGATTCTCAAATAGCGGACGCTCGCATTTTTATCCGTGACGCTCGTTTAGTTTTTACGCAAAAAGAAGATATGACTTATTTTCAAACTGAAGATCAGATTACTGACGACTTAAACATGTCGAATGAAACAACTGCGACTGTTAGAAATTTAGCTTTTAACAAACTGGTTCCCAAATTCCTTCTGAAAAATCTTCAAAAGCGTCTAATCAAAGAGTGTAAAACGGCATGTGAAAGCTGTGAACAATCGGCAAAGAGAAGAGTGTTGGAAGTGATTGATCTTATAAGACCGGTGCAGGACTAAGATTCGTTGTGGGCCATCTGCTTAGCAACGTGCTCACGTAGTGACCTTAAAGCAGTTATCGATTTTTTTGTATATTCATCTGCTTTTTTTAAGCGATTGATTTCATCTTCCAAACTAGGATTATTTTTGACCAGAAGTGATAGAACTCGTGCAACAGAGCCCTCTACAATTGAAAGAGAATTCGCGAGTTCATGAATATATTTTCGCTCTTCATCAAAATTCATATCTTCCTCAAATTGTCAGACACAATATAGCTTTATACAGTTCAATGCTTATGTAAATTGGCCGGAAAATCAAGAGAATTACTTTTCCAGAAATAAGCGACCAAGAAAAAGAATAGCCCTAAACTAAGGTGAAGGATATGGTCGAAAGTCGACAGCTCCAAAAATCCAGGGGCCATTTTAACGATCATATCTTCGCTAGATCCATATCCAATCTTAAGATGCCCACGATCCCCTACTAGAAATCCTAAAACCGCATTCAGTATAAAGAAAACTCCCGAAACCAAGTTGATTAAATAGGACAGCCGCTTATTCGTAACTCCACTCCAAACAGATAGTATCCCAAACAAACCAAGCACAAAACAATGCATCAAGTTCAGATTGAGTCCCAAAAAGTGTTCATCAAACATTCCGGCAACGGCGAGAACGATCATCACAACACCAATGTCCCAAGTGATCGCAAAAGTTGAATTGTAGAATGAATTGGCGAATAGGTTTGAATTAGTTTTAGAAATATTGGCCGGTTCATGAGGCAATTGGAAAATGCGCATAAACCTCTCCTGGTTACTAACAAATCTACCAGTCAAAAATTCAATCATCATCTTAAGATTAGCTGAATTCCGAACTAACAAATATAGTTATTAAGCAGGATGAAAGTGAGCTTATTTCCCGTGTCTTTTCTTATCAGAAATATAAATAAATGACTTTAAGATAAAAAACGCAATAACCAGCCCGACTAGAAGAGACCAGGTTGGTAACTTTGGCTGGTCATGCTTTGGTAAATGGATCGGGTGAACAAATATTGAAGACTCAGACTTAAAAGTTTCTGTCTTCTTAGCAGCTGTATGCTCCATAAATACTCCTAAAAATTAGCGGTAAAGTGATTCAAGTATAACCATGACCGCATACAAGAATGCCGAAATGGGGATCATGGCAACAAATCTCATCCACTTAGTTTCTTCTTTTAAATGCATGTATGACCAGGCGACTATGCATGCCTTACCTAAAGCGAGAAACGTAAGAGATGACCCCTTTGCAAATGTCGAAATGCTCTTCATTCCAGGGATTACCAATTCCACTACCGTCAAAGCTGTTAAAACAAGGAAGACCTTGAAATATTCTAGCTTATGGCTTTTGTGGTTATTGTGGCTTATTTCACTCACAAAAATCTCCTTATTTAAGACTAAGTCTTTTTATTAATTAACAAACCAGTATCAATCATCATTTGATCGATGCCTTTTTTATCAGCGGAATAATACCCTCGTATTTTCCCTTCCTTATCAACCAGAACAAATTTATTGGAATGTGCTACGTCCATGACTGAATTTGCAATGGTCTTTTCCCCAACAGGAACCTTAAAACCTTCTACTAAAAGCTTCTTGGTGTCTGGCACTGATGCTGATAAGAAACGCCAAACAACTGGGTTGGCCTTAAGCTCACGGGCCTTCTCAAAAAGAACTTTCGAAGTATCTGTCTCTGGATCAACAGTGAACGAAACAATCGCTGCTCTATCAATTACACCACGCATGCGGTGCTGAACCATTTGTACTTGCTTCAAAAGAAGTGGACAAGCAGTCTTACAACTCGTGAACATGAAATTCGCAATATAAACTTTTCCGTTCAATTCATTGGAGCCAAAAGGACTGCCATTCTCATCAGAAAATCTAAAATCAGGCACGCTACCGTAAACTGGTAAATCATTAGGAAGTAAGCGGTTCATGCTCTTCGTGATTGGATAAGCAAACAAAAAGGTGCACGCCAAAATCCAAAATAGTTTGCTACCCACCATCTTTTCAATGAAGTTTGATTTCCGAATATGTGCAGGACCAATAACTGCTTCCACTTTTGACCTTACTTTTGGTTATTAATTTTTTCTAAAAGTTCATATTTGGCAGGGCTCTCTTTGAGATCTCTCAAAGACTGAATATAGTATGCCAAAGCCCAAAGCTCCTGATCCGTCACAACATCTTTCCAACCAGGCATTCCAGATCCATTCACGCCATACATTAATCGCTGAACAATCGATGCAACATCAGTGATTGAGCGTAATTGATGGTGAGTAAAATCGGGCGGAATAACTTTATAGTTCCAATCGCCTTCCTGAAGTTTCAACTCATATAAGTCAGCGGCAAACTCTTCTGGCTTAAGCGGGACCTTATTTACTTCTATATTATATTTAGAAATATTCTCTTTAGTTTCATATCCACGGTGACAAGTAGTACAAGCTGCTGTGATGTGATAAACGCTCTTACCTTTTTCTATGGCCTGATGACGGTAAACATCACCAAATGGGTCGGCAGGAAGTTCATACTTAGTTCCAAGAACTTTATCTGTACCTTCCCAAACTGCAGGAGCGAAAGTTTTAATGTACTGGGTAACGGCGTCTAATCGTTCATCAGAAATGTCCCATGGAAGCATGGCCGAACCTTTAAGACCATGCCTGATGATGCGGTAAAAGTCTTCATCATGTGGAAGCTCCCCACTGACTACGTAGGCAAATTTATAAATACCTTGAGTAAAGTTTCTAGGTGCCGGATACATACCTTTAGCAGACACACCAGCTCCATCACCTTTAACTCCGTGGCAAGAAACACAATACTCCATGTACGTTGTATGGCCGAGATTGAGAGTGCTAGCAGTAACAACTTTTTCACCTGCAAAGGTTTTAGATTCCTTAAAATCGCCTCTATTACAACCAATGAGTAGTAGAGGTAAAAGGAGAGAAATTAGTTTCAAGTTCTTCATAGGCATCCTTAAAATCTTATAAAACAAAAAGAGTTAAAAACATAATGATCCAGATCACACCCAGAAAATGCCAAAATTTTTCGATATTTATAGTTCGCTGAAGATTGTTGGGATTACCAACCTTCAAAACTAGTTTCAAAAATATTAAAGCGCCCAACCCAAGAACCATATGAACGGCATGAATCCATGTAAATCCATAGAGAACCGAACCGAAAATACCTGACGTTCCAACAAAAACTCCGGTGTTTTTCATATGAAACCACAGATAGCTTTGGACCAATAAGAATGCTGAGCCAAAAAAGAGAGTCCAATTTAAATGAAAATGTGCCTTATCTAGATTACCCACTTTCATATGGGTTCTAACCTGGTAGGCAAACCAACTGCTGATTACAATAACAATAGTGCTGAGAAATGGAATGAGTAGTCCAACTTTAGGAATTCCTAAAGGGGGCCAATATGTGGCGGAGGTACGATAAACCGCATACCCCATAAAAAGAGTTGCAAAGAGCATCGACCCCGAGAGGAGGACGACCATCGTAGCTAGATTATTTTGCAAATCTGTTTTTCTCACATTTAACCTTCAACCAATTCTTCAGTCTGATATTGAAAATCGCGACCATTTTTAAGATTAGGGTTACCAAATTCGTGTGGTCCACACTTCACAACAGGGATTACATCATAGTTATGATGAACTGGTGGAGAAGGTATCGTCCACTCAAGAGTGCCTACTTCCCATGGATTATTAGGAGCTTTAGGTCCTTTTTTAAGTGACCAAAGAAAATTGATTACGAAAAGAACTTGGAAGGCACCCATAATAATGGCTGAAGTCGTAATAAATTCATTGATTGGAATCAAACGCTTAAGGGAGCCGTAAACGAATGGATTATAGATACGACGGTGCATTCCACCGTAACCAATCATAAGCATTCCGAAGAAAACTCCATTGAGTGGAATCATAGTTCCCCAGAAGTGAATTTTCGCCATTGTTTCGTTCATCATTCTTCCGAACATTTTAGGGAACCAGAAATAAATCCCGGCAAATCCACCCAAAAGTACTGAAGCTGCCATGGTGTAATGGAAGTGACCAACAACGAAGTATGTATCATGAAGGTAAAGATCCGTTGTAACTGTACCTAAGTGAAGACCAGTTAAACCACCTAGACCAAAAACGAATACCACACCAAGAGAGAACAACATTGGAGAATCAAAACGTATGGATCCTTTCCAGATTGTGCCAAGCCAGTTTGCAAAGAAAATGGCAGAAGGAATTGAGATCGTCATAGTCAATGTCATAAACGATTGAGTCAGAAGAGGACTCATTTGTGTTGTGAACATATGGTGACCATAAACCAGAGTCGACAATATAGTTACGGCAGTCATCGAAAGTGCAGTCGCTTTGGCACCGAATGCAGGCTTACGAGAAAAGAAAGAAAGAAGATCTGAAACAATTCCCCACGCTGGAAGAATCAAAATATAAACTTCCGGGTGACCAAAAATCCAAAACACGTGTTGGAAAAGAACCGGATCCCCTGAGCCTGAAGTCGCAGATGCGCCGGCCAAGAAGAAGGTTGTTCCCATCAAACGATCCATCATAAGAAGAATCAC
>CAMDQH010000079.1 GCA_945905815.1 Bacteriovorax stolpii
TGACAGAGAAATTAAATTGAAATTAACGAGCTTTCTAAATCAAATCGTCACGATGCAAGATTTTCAATCTGATCTAAATTGGGCTAAAACTTTTCAAGCAGTGCTATCGCCTACGGATACCCAATGGGAATCTTTGAAGTCATGGTACCAAACGGCCTTGAGTGAAAAACAAGATAAGTTGACTGTTTCACTTCTTATTTCTTTTCTTGGTGAGAAGACTGATAATGAATACCGCTTGAAAGGTGCCATGGATGAGCTCTTCCTTAATCATCGACCTGAACTTGAACAGTTTTTGTCCGAAACTTTTAAAAGTCTTGAATTTAAACCTGATTAAATTATTCAACTAGATTTTATTCCCTATTCCCCCTTGAGAGCCGCCTGCAAGCTGTTATAATAATTAAACAACTTTCAGCAAGGTTATTTCTTGAGACTACTTTTATTGGCCAAGAATGGATTGAATAAAGTCCGGGCCCATCACAAAGAATTGAAGCAGGCAGACCTGGAAGATTCCATCAAATCTGTGTCTCCTGGCGAGTGGTGTTTACTCACTCATCCTGAACTCCTTGGGGCCTGGGTTTGTTTCGTTAATCCATTGATAGATGAAAAATATTCAAATATTCATTTAATAACATTTATTGAAACTCACAAACAGTCATCGTTTTCGGCAGAGAATTTTATCCCTGAAATTCTACGTAAAGCATACGAGAAACGGCAAAGGTTTGCTGGATACAATAAAGGTGCACGAATATTTTATGGTGCCTCTGATGGCCTACCAGGCCTTATCATTGATCAGTTTCTAGATAAGGCAGTAATACAAATAAATACCGCAGGAGTTGATCGCTACAGACTTCTTGTTAAAGAAACAATCGAAAGATTAATATCTGGAAAAACATATTATCTTGATAATTCGAAGTATCGTGAAAAAGAATCATTACCAACATTTGAGAACGAAATAATTCCCTCGATTGAGATAGAGGAAAATGAAATCAAGTACCTACTTCGCGCACAGATAATGCAGAAAGTGGGGTTCTATTATGATCACAGAGAAAATAGATTCCAATTAATGCAGATGTTAAAACGTTTAAATTTAAAATTTTCGCATGCGACAGATTTATTTTGTTATGCAGGCGCCTGGGGTCTTTCGGCACTAAAAGCAGGCGTTGAAACAGTAAGTTTTGTCGACCAAGGTGATTTTGAAGAGGAAATTAAAGTAGGACTAGATCTTAATAATTTAGCTGGTAGAGGCAAATTTTTTAGATCCGATGTTTTTAAATTTCTTGATGAAGCAATCCTTAAAAATCAACTTTTCGATCTCGTTTTATGCGACCCACCCGCTTTTGCTAAAAGTCATCTACAAAAAGATCAAGCTCTTGAAGGGTATAGTAAACTACATCGCAAAGTGATGAAGGCTTCTCGTCCAGGTTCCTTATTGGTCTTCTCATCTTGTACTCATTATGTGAGTAATGATGAATTTCAAAAAAATATTTTGGATGCTGCCTTTAAAGAAAATAAAAAGTTGCAACTGATACAAACTGGAATGCAAGGATGGGATCACCCTGTTTCCTCCTTAAATGATAAATCAAATTATATTAAATGTTATTTCTATCTAATGGAGTCCTAAATGATTTTACAAGAAAAAGTGCATAACGTAATAAAACAAGCGAAAACAATCATATTTGGACAAGATGAGTTGCTGGAATCTATTGTTGCTGCGCTTGTGTGTGAAGGACATCTTTTAATTGAAGGATTGCCTGGACTCGGAAAAACATTAAGTGTCTCTGTAATGAGTAAGATTTGTGATTTACAATTTCAAAGAATTCAGTTTACACCTGATCTTCTTCCTTCTGACTTGATCGGTACTATGATGTACAACCAGCAAAAACAAGAATTCACTACCAAGTTCGGACCAATCTTTACGCAACTGGTTCTTGCTGATGAAATTAATCGTTCACCAGCTAAAGTTCAATCTGCTCTTCTAGAGGCCATGGCTGAAAAACAAGTTACGATCGGAGATAAAACCCATAAGCTACCTAGCCCATTTGTAGTACTTGCTACCCAGAATCCAATTGAACAAGAAGGAACTTATAATCTTCCCGAAGCACAACTTGATCGATTTATGATGAAAATAGCCGTTGATTATCCTGATTTTGAATCTGAGAAAAGTATTCTTGGGCTTAAATCAAATCAAATGGAAATGAAACCACTCATAAATCAAAATGATCTTTTTGCACTAAAAGAAAGTGTTGAGAAAATTTACGTTGATGAAAAAATCAAAGACATGATCATAAGAATGGTTCATGCCACTCGTCCAGGTAACAAGTATTTTCCTAAAAAATACGAAGGTGCCCTAATTGCGGGAGCATCTCCACGAGCATCTATCTGGCTCTATAAGGTTGCAAAGTTTAGAGCATTTATGGATGGCAAAGATTTTGTTTCACCAGATCACGTTTTATCGATCGTGCCAGCAGTTATGGGACATAGGGTAATTGCTTCATACGAAGCTCAAATTGATAAAATAAATACACGTAATCTAGTTACAACCATAGCAGCGAACGTAATCTAGTATGAATTTAAAGGAAATTGAGCGGGTCGTAGGAATGATCCAATCTCACATTTTTAAGAATTCGAATGCCTATGCAACAGGTATGTTGAAATCTCATTTTCGTGGTTCTGGTTTACAATTCCGAGAACATCAGATCTATGTCCCTGGTGATGATGTACGATTTATAGACTGGAAGCTTTCAGCAAGATCAGACCATACCTATATCAAAACTTTTGAAGAAGACCGAAATGTTGAAATTGTGGTCTTTTTAGATTTTAGCCAAACGCTTTTTTATGGCTATAATCAAGTTTCAAAACTGCAGGCCTTAATCGAAATAATAGCCCTATTATATTTGTTGGCCGGTGAAACACATGATGCCATTAGAGTCATTATTTGGGCCAATAAAACAATTAACCTCCCTCCCAAAAAGGGTAAAGAAGGCCTGACGTTATTTATTTCAATGCTTGAAAAATTAAATGTTATTGATGCCGATGGGAAAGTAATAATTAGTGAAAAAAATATCAATAATATTCTTCCAGAACTAAGTAAAGTTGCGCAAATCAAAGCTTTTCTGGCGCGTCGTAAGGAAGTTATATATCTTGGTGATTTAAGTCTCATGAAAGAAAGAAATGTTTGGGACAAGTTGCTTGATAAAAAACACATGCATTGTTTTCGCATATTCTCTCCCGTCGATAAAAATATTGGCATGCCTTTTTTATTTAAAACGAAAAATGCGGCGACGGGAAAATCAATTATAAGTGATCTCAAAGGTAGTACTGAACAGGCCTTGTTTGTAAAAGAAAGATTCAAAGAGATCGGAGTTCATGAAAGGTACCTTGAAAGATTTGTTAGAGAATTAGTATGAAGCAATTATACTTACTTTTATTAATCTTCTCCTTTAATGCATGGTCTAGAGTCAACTTAGAACTGTCGCTTGATAACCCATCAGTTAAGCAAGGTGAGATCGTTATTGGCCGCCTTATAGTTCGGGAAGCCGAAGGTCAGGCAGTACTAGCAGGCCTTAAGGGCAAAAAGATTGAAAAGACCTTGTACTTCCTAAGCGTATCGCCCTTTATGGGTAAACAAGGACAGCTTGAGGCCGAAGCCAAGGTTATATTTCTTTTAATTCCTCAAAAGTCGGAAGTTACAGAAATAGTAAACGGTGAAGAAGTATTTATAAAATGGAATAATATTGAAGTTACTCCAACTCCAGAGCCAAAATCTTTTCTTCTGGGCGATTTCGATATCCCCGCAAGGGCTAAGGTTGTCCAGTGGATCATTATTAGTATTTCAATATTAATTATTTCGTTTTTTATAACATTTCTTCTTAAGCGCTTTTCGAAAAAGAAAAAAGAAAAAATCAAATTAGCTTTGTTAAAAAAACAATTACTGGATGGTATCTCATATGAGGATATAGTGGTAGTTTGGCAACAAAAGCGAAAATATTTAGATACTTTTCCGACTATAGATAAAAACTTTAAGGCACTGGAAGTCGTTTTATTCAAGTCTCAGTTTAAGGCCCATCGAACCCAATCAGAGACTGATGAAGTATTACAAGCTTATACCATTTTTAAAAGTACTGTTTCAGGAGCACTAAATGAAAAATAAGGTGCTTTTTTTTCAAATATTTATTTTATTTTTCTACGCATTATCTTCATTAGCAGAAGAACAGCCTGAGATTCCCAAAGAAGTAATTGAAAAAATGCAACTCCTTCAAAAAGGAGAGCTGAATCAATTAGAGAAGTTAAAACTGGCGGATGATCTTCAACGGGCAGGTGCTAAACCTGAAGCACTAGCACTTTATGAAGAGAATCTTCCCATGGATTATGTTAGAAGCGATCTTCCACCCGAAGCTTATTTAAATTATGGAACTGCACTTCTTGAAAAAGGCGATGAACAAAAAGGTCTTGCAGTCTATGAATCACTTTCATCATCATTAGATTCAAAATCTCCTAAGACCAAAAAAATTCAAGAAATGCTAGAACAAAACATCATGAATTATTTCAAAGTACAGGAGCAAAAAAAAGAACAAGAGAAAAAAGATAAACAAGAGAATAAAGACAAAAAAGACGACAAAGATAAAAAAGATGGCAAGCAGGGTAGTAGTGGTGACAAGCAGGAAAAAAAAGATCAACAAGGCCAAGACAATAAAGACCAAAAGGATCAAAAAGATAAAGGTGAGAAACCTGAGGATAAGAAGGATAAGAAAGATGATAAAACTGACGATTCTGAACAAGATAAGTCCGAAAAAGAAAAAAATGAAGCAGGAGAAAATGATGTTCCAAACAAAACACCTCCGCCTAAAATGTCTCCAAAACTTAAACAACTCATGTCTGATGACCGCCAACTTCAGTTAAAGGTTATTGAGCAAGGAACACGAGATATGAATCAAAGGCAGAATCGAGAAAACAAGGATTGGTAACATGAAAGTTTTAATTTTCATTATTTTGATATTAGGAATACAGTTCGCTCATTCTGATGACGTGAAGATAGAAATAAATCCTACTAAGCCAGTAGCAGGCGAAATGTTTCAAGCGATATTTAGAGTTTACACAGACGCCGATGAGGAGCCTGTTATCAATTTTAGCTCATATCAGATTGAAGTCGTTGGCAAAAATAATTATGGAGTTAAAACTAGTACCGTATATATGAACGGTAAGTTTAGTACTTCTCGTGAACTAACTATTATTTATGATTTATCTGGAAGTCGACCAGGGGTTGCTGGTTTACGTGATATTACGGTGCAAGTTGGTTCAAAAACTCTAAGGCATCCAAGCTTGAATTTCACAATACTTAAAGAACCTGAAGTTGCTGCCGATGTTTTTGTTATGGCCGATGTACCTAAAAAAACCATTTTTCACGGTGAAGGAATTGTGGTCAGGTATTATCTTTACAGCAAAGTGCCCGTTAGTAACCTAGATATCAAAAAATATCCCAAACTAAATAATTTTTTAAAACGTTTTCTACAAGAACCTGATAGATCTGAACGTGTAACTGTTGATGGGCAGTTGTATATACGTACACAAATTTATGGGGCGAAGCTCTTTGCTGAAAAAATTGGCGAATTGAAAATTGATCCACTTCATTTATCGGCGACGGTAATGACATCTCGTAGTGGAGACCCTTTTGGGTCATTTGGCCTTGGTAGAGAAGCAAGGGTTAAATCCGTATCTAGTGATAGTATTAAAGTTGAGGTGCGGCCCCTCCCTGAGGAAGGAAAAACAGCAGATTTCACCGGTCTTGTTGGCAAACACGACTTTGAACTCAATATCAATAGTTCTCGCTTAATTGTTAATGAGCCTCTAGAAGTCAAATTAACTGTCACTGGCGGTGGGGCACTTGAAAATATGGAAGCGCCAACTATTTTAAAACAAGAGTACCTTGAAGAATTTGAGTCTAATGGTGATCTGAAAATTATGAGCGCAGATCAAGCAATTAAAGTATTTGATTACACATTCCTACCTAAGGATAACTTTACTATTCCTGCATCAAGTCTAACCCTCACATACTTTGACCCAGATACAATGAAATACGTACCAGTTCAATTGGCAATCAACGAAATTGTAGTTGCTGGAGCAGGTCAGAAAGAAATAAAAGAACCACTTAAGACTGAAATTGATAAAGAGACTAACATCACAATACCTCAAATACCTTCATCACTTTCAGGACCTCTTTTAGAAGGGGCTCAATCCTGGAAAAGTTATCTTGGATTTTTCAATTTAAGTTTATCTGCATTGGCCTTGATTATTGCTCTAGGTATTATCATTAATAAGGAAAAACTACCAAGTTTCTCGTCCCAAACAATACCAACAGGTTTCAAAAAGGGACATTTTAAGTTGAGTGAGTTTAGCCGTTGGATGACGCCTTTAATTTCTAAAACAGGTAAACCTCCCCTCTCCGTAATTAAAGATTCAGATATGAGTCAAGCAACTAAAATGTATTTTATTGAATTATTGAATTCCAATGATTATAAAGATTATTCACATACCAAAGGGCAATTTAAGTTTGTTTATCGATCCGACTCCTTTAAGGAATTGGATAAATACATTCAAAGTGTAAAAAATGAAGATACTACACAGACTGCTTGATATTCATAAAATCAATGGGGCATATCCAGCAATTGGCCTTACGATTGGTAATTTTGACGGAGTTCATTTAGGTCATCGTGAACTTCTTAAAAAAATTAAGCGCGATTGTAAGTCCAAAAACCTTCTTTTCGTTGTCGTTACTTTTATACCCCATCCTCAGAAAATATTGCACCCGGAAAAAGAACATTTTCTTATTAATAGTTATGAGCATAGAAGAAAATTATTAAAATCATTGGGTGTTGATGTTCTGGTTGAAATGGGATTTACCCGTGACTTTAGTACACTTTCTCCAGAACGTTTTCTGTTAGATCAATTGCTTATCTACCCAGAATTAAGAGATTTTTATCTTGGGTATGACTTTGCATTTGGGGCCAACAAACAAGGTGATTTTGATCTTGTAAAAGATCTTTGCAGACCTCTCCAAATAGAAGTTCAGATTCAGCCTAAATTTGAATTTAATGGGAAGGTGGTTTCATCTAGTCTAATTAGGGACAAAGTCGTAACCGGTAAAGTTGATGAGGTTGAAGAATTACTGGCCCGACCATTTCATCTTGAGGGAGTCGTCATTAAAGGAGAAGGTAGAGGCAAACAAATTGGTTTTCCTACAGCCAATATTCAAGTTTCATCAGATTTAATAGTCCCCCAAACAGGTGTTTATGTTACACGTACTAATCGAAGCGGTATGACTTATAATTCGATTACTAATATTGGCAAAAACCCAACTTTTAAAGATACCAACCAAATACATGTCGAAACGCACCTTTTTGATTTTGATATCGATATTTATGGTGAAAGCCTGGATATAGAGTTTTTGCTCAAGTTAAGAGATGAAAAAAAATTCGCTACGGTAAATGATCTTATTGCTCAAATTAAGACAGATATTATTAAGGCAAAAGAGTTTTTGAACAATAATAACCCACTAAATTAATCCCCCATTACACGACAATCATTAAACTAAGTGCTTAAAAACCCAAAACTGGTAACATAGTTATAAAGGGTTATCAGTAATATGATTCGTAAAGAATTCATCGACATTGTCACCAATACGGGAATGGCCACTCTCAAAGAGTTGCGACGTCTTTCCATGGGTAAAGATGATGAAGTTAATGAGTTTGAACTTTTGGCCATGCCCTATTTCGATGAAAACAAGTTTGCCAAAGTTTGCTCTGAACGATTTTCCATGACATTTATTGATTTAAGAAATGCCAAGGTTCCAGTGGACACTTTGTCTACCTTGAAGAAAAAACTGGTTATTAAGTGGCGAGCAATCCCCATTCAGAAAACTGCAACTAAAATTACCCTCGCTACATTTGATCCAAGCGTGGTGGTTGAAGGAAGTAAAGAGTTGTCTGATGTTTTTAAAAAACAAGTTGAATTTATCCTTACAAATATATCCTCATGGAAAAAGTTGTATGCAGGGATAAAAGACTCCGTTGATGACCTAATTAACAATATTCAAGAAGTTACCGCGACTTCAAGCGCACAGGAAGAAAATCTAAAAGCAGAAGACATCTCAGACGACGTAGTTACTTTTGTTAACCGGCTTTTGGCGGAGGCTTTTGTGAAAAAAGCTTCCGATATCCATGTTGAACCATATGAGAGAATTTTTCGCGTCAGACTTAGAATTGACGGTAACTTAATAGAAGTTGCCCAACCACCAAAAAGTATGATGCCTTCTGTTTTGTCTCGTTTGAAAATTATGTCACAAATGGATATTTCAGAAAAACGTAAACCACAAGATGGAAGGATTAAACTCATCATTGGAGGAAAGCCGATTGATTATCGTGTTTCCTCGTTACCTACTTTATTCGGTGAGAAAATCGTCTTACGACTTCTTGATTCAAGTAACCTTCAATTGGATATGACTAAGCTAGGTTTTGAGCCCAAACAGCTTGAAGTATTTAAAGAAGGGATTCATCGCCCATATGGAATGTGCCTTGTTACGGGGCCAACAGGATCTGGTAAGACAACAACACTCTATTCCGCACTCGCAGAATTAAATACCATTGATAGTAATATCTCTACAGCAGAAGATCCCTGTGAATTCAATCTTGAAGGTTGTAACCAGGTTAACGTAAAAAAAGATGTTGGATTAACATTCGCAACAGCGCTGAAGGCTTTTCTTCGTCAAGATCCAGATATTATCATGGTAGGAGAGATTCGAGACCTTGAAGTAGGTGAGATTGCAGTTGAAGCAGCACTAACAGGCCACTTAGTTTTATCAACCCTTCATACGAATGATGCCCCTGCAACTGTTACCCGGCTACTAAATATGGGGATTGAACCTTTCCTTGTTGTTGCAGCTCTGAATGTCATTGTGGCGCAAAGGCTTTGTAGAAAAATATGCATAAATTGTCGTGAAGAAAAGAAAACTCCGATTGAAGAGCTAATTGCGTGTGGCTTTGCACCAGCTTCCGCTGAAAAAATCAAAATATATCACGGCAAGGGTTGCGAAATGTGCAACAACACAGGCTATAAAGGCCGACTAGCAATCTATGAAGTGCTTTCGGTTACACCTAAAATCAGAGAACTTATTCTACGAAATGTTTCTGCCGATGAATTAAAAAAACAGGCGATCCGTGACGGCATGAAGACACTTCGGATGTGTGCACTTACGAAAGTGGCGCAGGGTTTAACAACTCTCGAAGAGGCGATTTCGAACTCATCATCAGATCAACTTTAGGAGTCTTAAATGGCAAATGATAGTACACAAACCCAAACCAAAACAGCCGTCGAACAAGGTATTGGTAATCTTCAAATTCAGCAATTATTTAAAGTAATGGTTGATAATGGCGCTTCGGATTTGCATCTAACCGTAGGAAGTTCTCCGGCCATGAGAGTAAGTGGTGAAATAGTAAGAGTTAAAGTTGGAAGTCTTACCCCTGATGATACTAAAAGACTTATCTATCAAATATTAACTGAGAAACAAAAAGCTGAAGTTGAAAAGAACCTTGAGCTCGATTTTTCATTTGGTATTAAAGGTCTTGCCCGTTTTCGAGCGAACGTATTTTATTCTAAAGGATCAATAGCCGCTGTTTTTCGTCAAATTCCAAGCTTGATTCCAGATTTTGAAGCCTTGGGTCTCCCGCCAATTCTTCTTGAAATGGTGAATGTTTCTTCAGGTTTATTTCTTGTAACAGGACCCACAGGATCAGGAAAATCTACAACACTTGCCTCTATTATTGATAAACTGAACGCTAAAGAATCAAGTCATATTATTACTCTTGAAGACCCAATTGAATTTGTTCACCAACATAAGATGTCACTTGTAAACCAACGAGAAGTTGGCGTAGATACGCTAAGTTTCGGTAAAGGAATTAAGTCTCTACTGAGACAAGATCCTGACATCGTTTTAGTGGGAGAATTAAGAGATCCTGAAACAATTGAGGCCGCTCTAACCATTGCAGAAACAGGACACGTCGTTTTTGGAACTCTTCATACAAACTCAACCATTCAAACCATAAATCGTATTGTGAACGTATTTTCTCACGAGCAACAATCCCAGATTCGCTCTCTATTGTCTTTCGTGCTTCAAGGGGTAATTGCCCAACAGCTATTGCCTAAAGTCCCCAAAGGACGAATTGCAGTTCAGGAAATTTTAAGAATTACGCCTGCTATCAGAAACTTAATTCGTGAAGATAAAGTTCACCAAATTTATTCTCAAATGCAAATAGGTCAAGACGAAACTGGAATGTTCACTATGAATCAAAACATTAAAAAGGTTCTTGATTCGGGTTTAATCACGCCAGAAACGGCCATGACTTTTTCGAACAACCCTGAGGAATTAGGAAGAATGCTAGGGATTGATGTTTCGGCCAAGAAAAAAAGATAAACTATGCCAAAATTTAAATATATAGGATTTACAGCCCAAGGCAAGAAGGTCGAAAACACGATCGAAGCTGATACTGACAGAGAAGCAAAAAAAATTCTCAGGCGTCAAAGCATTAGGGTAACAAAGATTACTGCGCCATCATTTTTTGAAGCCGATCTTGGACAGTGGATGGTTGATAAGGGTATTGCCCGACCTTTTGGCCGGGCCGAGCTTATGCGATTCACAAGACAGTTGGCCATTCTTATTAATGCCGGTGTTCCAATTCTTGAAGGCCTAGAAATACTTGGTAAACAAGAGCAAAACATGGTTTTGAAACGCGTAATTAAAAGTGTTTCCTTGCAAGTTGAAGAAGGGAAAAGTTTATTTGATTCCCTTTCTTCACAACCCGGATTTACAAAACTTTACTGTGCCCTTGTAAAGGCCGGCGAGTCCGCAGGTATTCTAGACTCAATTTTAAATAAGTTGGCCGAGTTTTTAGAAAAACAAGAAAAGTTAAAAAAGCAGGTTAAGTCTGCAATGACTTACCCTGTAATCGTGGTTGGCGTAGGTATTCTTGTAATTTTTGGTCTAATGACATTTGTTGTTCCTCAATTTGTAGGCATGTTAACAGAATCTGGTCAGGCCATACCATGGGTCACTCAGACTGTTATCGATGTATCAGATTTTTTCAGAAATTATACCTTGTTATTAATCGCAGCTATGATCGCTGGAACAATGTTGTTTTTGAATTTCATTAAAACCAAAGAAGGAAAACTAGCGTGGGATCGTTTCCAGATGAAAGCGCCCTTGTTTGGTATGCTTGTTATAAAGGGAAATCTAGGAAACTTTACAAGAACCTTATCCACAATGCTAACCGCCGGTGTTCCAATTATTGATTCACTAGAGATCTGTATCGAAACATTAGACAACACTCAGATGGCCAAGGATCTGGCTAAAGTTCGTCTGGCAGTGATTGAAGGTAAATCTATTACTGAGCCACTTTCAAGAATTACATATTTTCCACCACTTGTTACCCAAATGATGAAGGTTGGTGAATCCACGGGGAACCTGGATAACATGCTTATTAAAGTAGCTGACGTTTTTCAAGATGAAGTTGAAGAGCTTGTTGGCAACCTTACGAAGATGATTGAGCCTTTAATTCTTGTGGTTTTGGGGGGGATTATTGGGTTTGTTTTGATTGCGATGTACTTGCCAATTTTCATGTCGGCCGGTGGTGCAGAAAATTAAAATTATTAAATTTGATAAAAGACAAGATGGTGGTTGTGCATATTAGACCAAAAGATAAATTTTTTATCATCAGCCTCTATAAAAGAGGCAAGTATTAATGGCACAATGTATTTATCCAATGCTTCAAGGAATTTGTTTACTTAATAAAATACGGACACTTAAGAGGAATTTAAGAAACTTTACATATTTAATAGATACTAGACTATAATGAAAAAAGTATTTTTTTCATCCAGTATTCTTAAAATAATGAGCTTGAAAAAATGCTGATTGGTCTTACCCGAATCTCTTAATGATTTGGTTAAATGGGAGTGAATTATGAAAAGTTTTATGAAGTCGCTTAAGCGACAAGATGGTTTTACGTTGGTTGAATTGATGGTGGTTGTGGCAATTATTGGTCTTCTTTCAGCTGTAGCGATTCCGAACTTT
>CAMDQH010000080.1 GCA_945905815.1 Bacteriovorax stolpii
TTTTTCATCTTATCCCTCACCTTGTAGGGTGAAATTTCCACCACTTGAGCTACTAGAGTCACTATCAGAGCCACAAGACACAAATAAAATTGCCAAAATAAGACACATAATTAATGCTTTCACGATATCCTCCTTTAGGAAAAAAAGTCTTTAGACTAATTTAATGTATGTAAGTTTTTTTGCAGCTCAATTTATATTGAGTAAACAAAGGGAAAAACATCTTCTTGAAGACTAACAAAATTAATTTCCTATAGTATTCTAAACTATCTGGTCCAAAAAAATCTCGGTGCCTACAAAATCATTTTGACCATTTAAAAACTTTGAATGCCAGGTTATGTCTATCCCCTGTTTGATCGCAAAAGTTTTAACAATCTTGATCCCAAGACCTGAACCTATTTCCCCATTACTCCCAACTTCAGAAAATATTAAATCACTAAGTGCCTCTTTCTTTATGCCATTCCCAAAATCGCGAATGATCCAGCGATGTTTATTCGCATTAAGGCACAACGCTTCCAGTTCAATTATTGCCCCTCGAGGGCTAAATTTAATGGCATTTGAAATAAGATTATTAAAAACTTGATAGGTGAACGTTTCATGATTGACGTAAAGAGAGGAACCAAAATCAATATGTCGAATTTTAAGTTGGATTAATTTTTCATCTAGACGACTTTTTACCCAAGGCATAATTTCATCTAAAATTTCTTGCAAAGAAATCCTCACCTTGGGGATTACAATCTCCATACTCGATGCCGAATAACTTTCAAGGTTAGAGATAACTTCTCTAATAACCATTTGGGCATTTTCAACTTGATTGATTATTAGCAAATCTTGTTCTTTTGTCATATTCTTCCTCAGTTTTCTTATATACTGAAGTGTATAAACCATGGGCTCTTTTATATCATGGCTCAGGATTTTGAGCAGTTTATGTCTCCAAAGGCTTTCTTCTGCTAGTTTCGCTTTTTCTTTTTTCACCGTCTCCAATGTATCTCTCCAGCTTTCAATAATAACTTTAAATTGAAATACAATGAGAGAAAGAACACACAGATCGATAGCACTCCTCAAGATGCTAAGATTCGCCTCTTTCATCCTTTTATCCAAGTAAAGATCATTCACGAAGGGAAAAAGTGGGAGGAGGAGAAGAAACAAACAAACCACCCCTAGAGAAAACTTTAGCTTGGGTGCCTTGTCAAACATCATTAAAACCAGCACAAACTGAGGGATTGCAACTAAATTAACGTGTGAGGTAGGCCCTAAAAAAGAACAAGCCCAGACGGATACTAGGGCATTAGAAATTTGAGAAATGCAATTGAGATGCAAAGCTGGAATTTCTGATTTCCTAAACCAAAACGGAGACCCGATGAGTAAAAAAAGAATATTTACAATGAGGGCAACTTTTAAATTGAAGCCTTGAGGTGTGAAAAAAGCAGAAAAACTTAATAAAACGCAACAGTAAGTAATGGTGAACTTTTGTACATATATTTGCTCGGTCAAAAGGCTAACTGATCCCAAGGTATCTGCTTGCTTAGTTTTCATATTCAGATTTTTTTATAAGAAAAATTTTTTCTTGATCTTTTGTTAGTCGATAATCCCAAGAACTTAATTTTTTATTAATCTTCCAAATAAATGTATTTATTGTTCCAGTTTCCACTCTAGGTTGACGCCAGATTTCCATTTTAAGATATTCACATGTCAAATTTTGAGGATGGTTTTTCACAAGTGAAAGCAAAAGATGATACTCTATTCTTGATAAAGGCAGCTCCTTTTTTTGAACTGTAACTAATAATCTTGTAGTCTCAATTAAAAGTGACCCTAAATTTATTTTTGTCTCTGAGCCTTTTCTTGTACGTCTCTTTATGGCGTTTTCGAGCCTGAGAATAATCTCTTCTGGTGCCATCGCTTTGCCAAAGTAGTCATCAATTCCTAACCCTAAAGCTTCGATTTTCGTGCTGATAGATTCATCATTGGAAAGAACTAATATTGGAGCTTGAATATCATTATTTTTCAGATATTTAATCACCTCAATGCCTTTATCACCAGAAGCCAGTTCCATATCGATCAAAATGGCCCGGTAAATGTTAAGATCTTCAATTTTTATTTTCTTAATTTCATCACTTGATCTCATGTTATCGATTATGTACTTGTCCTCAAAATCTTCTCTCAGTAAAGACACAATTAAAATGTCATCTTCAAGCCATAAAATTTTTGGAAGTGAATATTTCTTTGAAATGGATGATTGGTGGATCATAGGGTAATCTGTAACTTTAAGTAATAAGATATCCTAACATAAAAAAGGATCTTTTTTAAAAGCTTTCCCGGACTCAATTTAATTTGAGTCGATAGGATATTTATTTTTTTATTGCGCAACACCCTGACCTGACCGCATAAAGTTGCAAATTAATGTTTTCGCAAGATTTTTTGGAATCCTTTGCTTCTAAGTAAAAGAGTCGGCCAAATGGCTCTTTAAGAATGGACAATTTTCTATCAAAATAGATTAATGAAAACATTTATCTATTTTCTGACTCTAGTGTCAATTTCTGCATGTTCTGAGTACTCCCGTAAAAATTTTAAAAGTGGTGTGTCCATGACCGACTCGGCCAATGGAGCCGCATATACCACTCTTAATTTTAGAATTAATCGAGATGCTATCAATCAGCACTCCTCACTTGCACTGCTCAACCAACTGAAGGCCAGTGATTTTGAATTGCTGCCTGCATCCTGGCCAGTTCATGAACTTTCACAGGTGACGGCTGCCTTTAAATTTTTACATCTTCAGACGGCGCCTGAATTTAAATTGGTCGAGCCCTCTGTCGTTGGACAAATTATACAACTCAACTTTATCACCATCTCAAATGATCTTTTCTCTTTAGTGACTGACCGTTCAGTCAGTCATCTGACTTGGACCAACTCACAAGGCCTGCCGGTGGCGCTGAATAAGCTTAGTGATACGTCTTGGCTGATCAACGTGGATGGAGAAGAGATGACATGGAATACGCTCAATGGAAGTGTGTGCTATTTGAATTCTTGTCTTGAGATTGCCCATGGCGCTCAGTAAAAAACATAAAACATTAATTATCGCATTCTTTATCCCGCTCCTTGTGAGCGGGATTAGTTTTTGGCTAGAGCAACAGGGCTATTTTCACCCTCTGGAAGCAAAATCCCTGGATGCAAGATTTAAATACTCCCAGCAAAACACCAAGGCGAACCCTGAAGTGGTGGTGCTTTTAATAGATGAAGCTTCTTTGCAATCTATGGAGCCATTGGTTGGTCGCTGGCCATGGCCTAGGTCTCTTTACGGGGAGCTTTTGGATTTTCTCACTCAGGCCGGTGCAAAGGGAGTGCTCTTCGATATTCTTTTCACAGAACCACAAGTCCCCAGGAATGAAGCGGGGGAGCTGGGAGAGTCTGATAGTGCTATGGTGATGAGCTCGGCCAGCAGTGGTTTTACTCACCATGCGTTTCAAATTTTTAATGATGTTGAAGATGAGGTAAATAAAGGTTTAATTAATCAGCCGATGCCAAATGACTTTGTCTCTTCCTTTTCACTTAAAAATATCCAAGTGAATACTAAGCTTCCCAAGAATAATCATTTTTATTTACCACTTAAGGAGATCTATCAAAATACTTCTTCCATGGGAGTGGTGGAGTTTTCCTCTGATAAGGATGGTGTTTATCGCAGCACTCATCTGGCCCGTCACTATCAAGGAGGCTATTTTCCGGTGCTATCCATGAGCTATTTACTCAATGCTTTTAGACCTAAAAAGATTGAGGTGAATTCTGACAACTTTAAGTTCAATGATCTTAAGGTTCCGCTTTTATGGAATGGTAAGTATCTAATCAATATGAAAAAGGAGTTTACCAATTACTCCATGGGTGGTGTCTTTGCGACCATCCAAAAAATTAATCAAGGTGAAACCGAAGGACTAATCGTTAATCCGGAGGACTTTAAAGATAAAATTATCGTCCTGGGAGCCTCTGCCGTGGGTGTGGATGACTTGAAAATGACCTCCACTGGGATGAATATTCCTGGAGTTTATTTACACGCCTCCATCTTATCTAATTTTCTGGATCAAGATTTTATTCATCAAATTTCAGTGCCCTTAACTTTTCTTATCTTTTTAATGATTAATTTTCTTCTTGCCTGGTTTGTGATAACTGGTCTGCATCTCACCTGGCCCCTGGTCATCTTTTTTGCAGTTCTTTTGGGCCACACTGGTTTGAGTTTTTATCTTTTTGATAACCACCGTCTATGGATTTTGATCATTTCACCGCTGACCGCACTCGCCCTCAATTTTTTGGTTCTCTTCATCGTCAAATCTTTTACTGAAGGCAAAGAGAAGAAATTTTTAAAGGCTGCCTTTGGAAACTATATCTCACCGGAGCTCATCGATATGATGTACCAGAAAGGTGAAGCCCCTAAGCTGGGCGGAGATGTGGGAAGGAGAAGTGCTTTTTTTACTGATATTCAGGGATTTTCATCTTTCTCAGAAAAACTCTCGGCGCCTAAATTGGTAGAACTTCTAAATGAGTACTTATCAGTGATGACCGATATTCTGATTGAAGAGCAGGGCACGCTGGATAAGTACGAAGGTGATGCGATTATTGCTTTTTTCGGGGCCCCCATGCCACTAGCAGATCATGCCAAGCGAGCAGTGCGAACGGCTCTTCGCATGCAGGCAGCACTGGCCAGGCTTCGAGAGAAGTGGACAGCCGAAGGAGACAAGTGGCCTAAGATTGTACATGATATGCGGATGCGGATTGGTATTAACACTGGTGAAATCGTGACCGGAAATATGGGAAGTAAGCTTCGCATGAACTATACCATGATGGGAGATGCGGTGAACCTGGCGGCCAGGCTGGAAGAATCTGCTAAGCAGTACGGAATATTCACCCATATTTCTCATTTTACTTACCAGGAAATTAAAGATGATTTTATTTGCCGGGAACTTGATACCATTCGGGTGGTGGGAAAATCAGAGTCGATCACCACTTATGAGCCTCTAATGTTGGTGGAAGAGCAAAATGAGTTGTTGCTCAAACTTAAAGACACCTTTCATGCGGGACTTAAGGCCTACAAAGAACAGCAATGGGAAGATGCACAGAAATACTTTGAACTCTCTGCGGGACTTGAAGAGCAGTGCTACCCTGGTCTATTAAGAAAAACCAACCCTTCAAAAATTTATCTTGAGCGCTGTGTGGAGTTTAAACAGACTCCGCCACCAGCTAACTGGGACGGAGTGTTTAATTTAACTCATAAATAACTATGGAGCCGCCAGCACCACAGGCTTAGTCAGACCAAAAAATAGGGCACTGATTTGATCTTGAGGCTCCTCGACACCTTGATTCATTTGATAGTAAATCAAAGATGGATTTTTTATATTGCCCATAGGATCGCTCGCGCTGATAGTATTAATTCCTGGTGGGAGCATCTTACGCATCTCAATGAGTGCCAGTGCCTCGTCAAAGGAGAATAAATCTTCATCTGGATCAATTGTCACGCCTTGACCAATAGATTTGGTCGCATAGTTTAGAAGTGTCATAAACTTTTTAGGATAGGCCACATCATAAGCATTTTTCATGGGTTTCGGGTTAATCATTCTCACTGGACCTCCACCATTTGCGGGCCCATCGACAGTCCAACTCGTTACAGAGTCAATGACTCCGGACGCATTAGGACAGCCAGGAAAATTTAAATTGGCGAGGTTTTGATGAATTATTTGAGTCGGTCTTCGAAAAGTTGTTTCCCCAGTTTTGAGATACTGACATTGCAAGACTTCTTCTAAGCGGATGTAAATCTGCTGGTTCATAAAATAGTTTTGATCCAAAGGAACAGCAGCAGTGGATGCGCTGGCATCGTGATCCCATTTCAGCTGAATTCCTGCCAGTCCACCAAAGTCATGAAAAAATTGTTGGTATTTTATGATTTGTGGATCGTTTGGCCAATAGGGAGCGTTGCTAATGGTGGGCTCAGTTGGGGTATCACCAAGATTGCAGGCCTCTGAAATAGGCTTTGGATTGCTTGTCGAGAGGATATTACAATTGCAAACACCATCATTATTGAGGTCATCACAGAACGGATCAAATTTTGGATTATGTTTTTGGTTGAAAAGTTTGATGTTAAAAAACCAAGTGCGTCCTGTTGAGTTAGCAATCTTGAGAGTTCCCGGGGAAGAGTAATAAGCTTCGATCGCACCTAAGGAGATATAGATGTTATTTACAATCGAACTATCGGAGACTTTAGTCAGTCCAAAAGGATAATCATTCCGAGCACTCGTCGTCGAATCATAGGGAGTCGAAGTCCAGGCGGGAGTCAGGTAGTATTTCGTCGTGCCTGAATGAGTCTGATCACAAAAATCGATATCATCAGAGGGGTCATTGAGAGCAGTAATAAAGGAATTGTCACTGGAACTACCGATGGTATAGGTGGTGTTAATAGGGGGAGGCAATCCCGATGAAGTCACCATGTTTCTTCCCAAACCAGAATCAAAATTAAAAGTCAAAGTTGTGCTAAATAAGCAGACGGATTTGAGGTTAAAATCATTATTAGTGGTAAGTCGTCCTCCGGCCAATGTTTGCTTGAAGCTACCCCCTTGGGTGGTTACACTCACCTCACCACCCCGGTAAGGCTGAGTGCTGGAATCATTTTGCAACAAAGAAGACATATTGAGGCAGTAAGCGGTGATGATTTCAGAGCGGGAACCTGAACCACTCCCATAATTATAATTTGCTCTGATGATAGGTGCATCTGAGGAATTGGCAGGCTCTGAGAAGCCAGCGGGGCAACTTCCAGGAGAAAGCACATTGGAGTTTCCAGCATGGCCTTCTAGGATCATGATTTCCGAACCACCAATTCTGAGAGACTGGCCGGTTTTTCGCTCAATAAGGGTGAAGAGCTGACCTTTGGAGTCACCCTGAAAACCCCGCTGTTGCATGACAAATGGGTATTCAAAAGTAGAGGGCGTCGTATAAAGACCAGCTGTCGCTGTGGTGGTCACACCGGCAGCCACTGGATTAGCGAGGCATTCGATTTTTGAGGATAAGTTTAATTCTTTAACCATGGGGAGTGGGTTACTAGAATTATCTAAGCGTTTTCGGTTACTCATTTTGCAATAGATAGGGTACTTCACCCCGCCAATAATTAAACCTGGAATATCATAGAGCTTTGACCCCATAGGGTTCCATGGTTCGTGGTGGGAGGAGTACTGCACGGAACTTTGAATTTGAGGGATAGTTGGGATGGTCGAGAAATCTTGGAAAGTCAAATCAAATTTATCCACCAGACTGCCCCGTGATAAACTAACTGGAAGATTGCTTGGATTATAAAGTGGTGGGGTTGGATTATTGGCATATTGAAAAAGGTCATCCAGCTCGATAGTGTCCACATAGACAAATGGGGGGATCCATTGGTCCCATGTGTTTCCATCGAAGCTAACAGTCATTTTAATGTTGGCAAATTTGGACTGAGAATTGAGAACTAAAAATTGGCTCAAAAAATCACTCTTAGAAAAAACGCGGTGAATGTCCCTGAGGGAAAGCTTGGAGGAAATAGTCCCGTAGATACTTGGATTGGTCAGATACATGTAGGCCCCGATGAGACCACCAAATTCCTTTTTAAGAGGTGAGAACTGACTCTGTAAATAAGTTTTGCAAGTTTGAGAGGTTCCTATCACTGGAGAGCCACCAGTCATTTGAAAACATTGAAAAAGTGGGTCAGTTGGAGCAAGGCCTGAGGTGTAGGCAACCAATTGACCGGCCTTAATATTAACATCGTTCAAGGGCCTTAAAAGGGAGATACTCCGCTCACTGTTAGACGTGTAGCTATACTCACCGATAATGTCATTACGGTTGGCCTCAACCATACGGGAGCTAATTAAGAGGGTTGGGATTTGCAGACAAAAATTTCCCTTTAAGTCCCAGCTCTGACAAGCATCACTACCCGTATAAAGAATTTCACCATTATTAATGATACCATCTCCATCATTATCGCCTGGTAATCCAATTTGGACCATATCCTTATCTTGAGCGGTATCTATTTGAGATAAAAAAGTGACTAACTTGGGGTCGGTGGCCGAAAGGCCAGTCAGAGTAGTCAAAGCGGAGATATTTTTACAGCTTGGGATACTTTTACCATTCACAGTTTCAAGACTCGGTTTGTAGTTTGTCACCCCACCATTCTGATACTTGTTATAGCGAACGGAGCAATCGATTTTAAAAGTTTGCTCGCCCTTGGTTGAATCTCCGTTGATATAGTCAGGGTTAGTAATTAAATCTTCCATTAATATTTTTGTTTCGGTGACGAAATCAGTTCCGAGTGAGGCATCAACAACATCACCTAAATCAGTATAGATAAAATTATCCACTTCAATTTTAAGACCTGCTGCACCAATGACAAAATTAAACAGGCTCCGCACATCCCAGTTCTTGGCAAGTGTTTTTGCCACTTCAAGAGTCGCCGATTGAGAAGAGGCCATGAGAGAATTTTGATAGCAAGTTTTTTTAGCGGCTTCATCGGTCAGGCCACGACAAGAATTCACGGCAGATTTCAGGGTCTCAGCATCAGCTGTGTCAGTGTTGGAGGATTCCACAATTGAGGTGGCAACTTTGGCTAAACTTTTTTCGGCAAAATCAGTACTCGTGAGAGCCTTACCAAGACTGGCCTCGAGGGCGCCTACCACACCATCAGCAATGGTGTTACAGCTGACAGAAATATCTCCGCCTTTGACCAGGCATTTTTGACTCATGCCACTGCAGTTAAAAATAATCAGGCCCTCTTTGCCCATGGGAACAGAGGGGACATCAAAACTTCCGTCAGTGGCAGCTGCGCCGGATTTCACAGTCGCGCCTCCTGAGCCCACATAACTCATAGTCCAAACAGCACCGGCACAGTCATTACTGCTAACAGCAGCTGAACTGATTATAAGAGGTGAAGGTTCATAAGCAGAGTTGCTCATGGCGTGCAAAGCTGAGCCGAAAGCACTCAAGCCCTCTGCACCCAAGGCCTGGGATTCAAAACGATGGAAGGTTGCTGAAGACATAACTTTACCGGAAATGGTCACAAGTGTTGTCACATCTCCAATATCACCACCATTGATACTGCCAATCCCACCGGATTTGTATTCTTTGAGTTCATTACACGCCCCCAAGAAAAAGAGGGCGGAGGCATAAAAAATGACGGGTAGATGCTTCATAAATTCTCCATAGATCAACCATCATCTTTTCGGAATCATTCAGAATTTTTTGATAGTCTAAATCTAATCAGGACCTCGGAATAAAAGATTCAAAAAAATGATCTAACTATATGAAAGGAAGACTCAAAATTTAGAGAGCGGACGAGAGGTGAGTTTTTTAAACTGACTACTTTACTTGCCTTCTTGCCAGAATCACTCTGTTATCCCACAATTTTATAATTCTCCTCCAATTCTAGAAAATGGCGATGGTATGAAGACATTCTTGGTGCTCTTAGTTTTTTACTTTGCTTGTTTCCCGACTTGGGGAGCGGAATTTTTTATTAAAAGTCTTAAAGCACCCTTACTCAAAGAAGCTAAAAATGGTTCTAAACCTCTGACAACTTTGGAAAGAGGCACCAAGGTAGATGGTGGATCACCTGAAGGAGCATTTGTCGCCGTGACAGCTTCCGGAGCCAAGGGTTTTATCAATAAACTTTTTCTTTCTGATAAGCCTCTGGCCGAAAAAGCCTCTCTTCTAAATCAAGATGTCGACATCAGTTCTAAAGCGCGCAAGCGTGCCTCTGGTTTTACTTCTGCAGCGGCGGCCCGTGGACTCAAGGAAGATTCAGATCAGATTTTTAAAAATTTGGGCAAAGAGGCCAATGCCACTGAATTTAAAAAACTAGAAACTTTTCTGGTGTCAGATGAAGATGGCTTAGAATTTATTCAGGATGTAAAGAAGGAGCTCAAGCCATGAAACTCCTTTGCTCTTTATGGATGTTGATGACATTCACCGCTTTGGCACAAACCAATTTTCGCATGCGTGCTCCTAAATTGGCGCAGATAAAAAAACCCACATATTCGGCCAGTGATATTAAAGCCGAGATTGATTTTGGAAAGGGTCTTGCCGCACGTATTCTGCACACCTATCCGCTGGTGGATGATCAAGAGTTACAAAAATATGTGAATACTTTGGGAGCGGGACTTGCCGCTCTGTTGGGGCGACCTGAACTCACGTTTTATTTCGGAGTTATCAAGACTCCGGATGTGAATGCCTATGCCTGTCCAGGTGGTTATATCTTTCTTACCCAGGGCCTTATTCAGATGTTGGCCAATGAAGCAGAGCTGGCCGGCGTGCTGGCCCATGAGATTGCTCACGTGAATGAAAGACATGTGATTAAAAAGTTAAAACTCAAAGGTAAAGATGACTCTGCCATTTCCGGTCTGGGTGCCATGATTGGTGGGGCCACCAACAGTTTCAGAGTCGCCTTAAAAACCATCACTGACGAGGCGATGAATTTACTTTTTGGTGAAGGACTCGCAGTCTCGGAAGAATTGCAATCAGATGTGGTGGCCTTGAGTGCACTGAACGCTGCCGACTATAGAGTGGGTAGTTATCGAGACCTGCTCCTCAAAATTAAAAAGTCTATGGAAGAGCAGAATGCTAAGGTGCTGACCAAGACTCATCCCAAGGCCGATGACCGGATAAAGATGGTGGATAAGTTTGAAAAAAAATATCATCCAACAAATGAAAAAACTAATGCAGAAAGGTTTAAGCGTTATGCGATTCACTAACATCATTTTCATCATCTCTTTGCTTGTGAGCTTTCAGGCCCTGGCCGATGGTGAGTACCATAAAAATACTCTGATCGGTGGTCGTGCGGCCACGATGGGTGGGGCCTATACGGCCATCTCTGATGATGCATCTGGAGCATTCTATAATCCCTCTGGTCTGGCCTTTGCAAACACCAGCAGTTTTTCTGGGAGTGCTAATACCTATTCTATTTCCAA
Organism: Bacteriovorax stolpii; assembly: GCA_945905815.1. GTDB lineage: Bacteria > Bdellovibrionota > Bacteriovoracia > Bacteriovoracales > Bacteriovoracaceae > Peredibacter. The sequence goes on from CAMDQH010000080.1 coordinate 10,956, forward strand.
TATGAAGTATGACGGTGCCATCGGTGGCAAAGATTGGGAGCGCTCATCCAATAATCTCAAGCCCAACTTCTTTGGTGTGGTTCAAAAATCTGGTAATGAAACCTATGCCTTTTCTTATGCCCTGACTGATGCCACGGTCGAGCACCAGGACCAGATGTTTCAAAATCTTACCGACTTGGTGACCCCAATTAGTCTTTATGCTTTGAATTTACATTCTGAAGACAGCACTTACTTGATTGGACCAAGCTACGCTAAAAAGCTCAGTGAGACTGTTTCATTTGGAGCAAGTCTATTCTATCACTATCGCATTTATCGTCGGGCCCAGTCTCAGCTCATCCGTTATCAGGGAGGGACAGATGAGGCCAGTTACCTCAATAACATAAAAAAAGAAAAAGGCTTTAAACCCAAGGTGGGTTTCATGTTTTCTCCCAAAGATAAATGGTCTGTTGGGATGAGCTTGGGGAAAACTCTGATTTTGACATCTTTAAATGATATTCAGAGAAACGAGAAAGTGGATGGAGCCTCCACTTTTTCCTTTGTTCAGACGAAAAAAACTAATAAGCGTAAAACACCGATTGAGTTAGAAACCGGTGTGGCCTACTTTCAGTCAGCTTACTTATTGTTATCGGCTAACCTCGATTACTATGCCTTCACGGATGATAAGGAGCGGGAGAATGTGGTGAATTTGAGTATTGGTTCAGAGTATTTCTTATCAGAAAAACATGCCTTGCGCGCCGGACTTTTTAGTAACCGCTCAAATAGCAAAGAGCCAAGCTCTAGCACCACCAATCTGGAGCATGTGGATATGTACGGATTGTCTCTAGGCTATACCTTATATTCTCAAAGCACGGCCATTACTTTTGGTACTGTTTATACTATGGGTAAAGGTCAGGCACAGATCTATGATAATTCTGCAGCTCGGATTGATGTGGCGAAGTCCTCTTTAGATTTTGTCATATCAGCAGATTATGGGTTTTGAATGAGACTATTTACTTCTGAGCAAACCTACTTATTAATGTGAGTGATCTCAGATCTCGTAACCAGCCTTAACAAAGGCCGCCTATCTTAAATAAGACTGTCTCATAAATTTCAGCCGACTCCGCCAAAAATCCGTGAAGATTTCCTTTTAAAGTGAGACCGAAGG
>CAMDQH010000081.1 GCA_945905815.1 Bacteriovorax stolpii
TGACCTACATTCAATTCATGTACCAACCACTAGATCTCCTCATTCAAAAATATGAACGACACCTCGCAAGCGGGGAGCGGAATCTAAAGGAACTTGAGCTTTTTGATAAGTTGGATACGACAGATTATCGGACTCAGAAACTTCTTCTAGGCGTCTGGGCCATGGTTCTTAAAGATTTTAATAGTTTATCCGATAAATCTGATGATGATCATACGAAGAAAAGAAATTAACATTCAGTATTTGGCCTTGCAGGTCTTGAACACATGCCCTCGGGATCAGGGACCAGATTTTATTTCGGGTTTCACTGCATTTGTAGAATGTTTTTTTCAAGACCTGGATTTTTGCTCAGACGCTTTCACTAACAAAGATGGCAATTTTGAAGTTGATATAGTTGTTGTTATGGATCTTTCGCTAGGTACCCTGCAAGCATTTTTTAACAGCCTTCCACTTGAACAAAGAAAAAGCTATTGGTTGGGAGTTATTTCTGCTGTGAAAAAATCAGAAGGAATTTTAAAATTTGCTTTCGAAGTTTTTCCCACGAATGAAGCTGCTTAACTTAATTCACTTGCCCCGGAATCAATTTCTCCACCATTAACTGAATCGTCTCATTCCCATTGAAGCGATTAATCCCCAAAGTAAATTGAATGGTTAGTCCTGATTTTGCCTGCATCTGGAATAATTCTTCTGGAGTCGCTTCATTCCATTTTCCAATGTAATTGAAACTCACTCCTTGAATCGTGGTCTTGTTGGCGCCCGTTCCTGCAAAGGTCCATTTCACGTGGGCGTCTTTCATAATCCGGTAAGACGAGATCTGTGCATTCTTCATACGGAAAACTGGCCGCGCGTGACCTGGCCCAAAGGGTTCTAATTTTTCGAGATCTTTTACGAGACCTGCATTGATTTCTTCAATTCCAATTTCGACATCAAATGAAGATGTTTTAGTTCTGAGATTGAAGGGAATGGCCTTAAGCAATGAATTCATCTTTGATTTGAAAGGTTCTAGGTTTTCTTTCTTCATGGATAGCCCGGCCGCAGCTTTGTGCCCACCGAACTTGATAAAGAATTCTTGGCACTGCTCAAGCAGATCAAAAATATTTAATTCACCTACGGTACGACAACTTGCTTTGAGGACACCCTCTTCTTCAGCGTTGGTAAAAATAATGGCAGGTACTTCGAACATGTCCACCATTTTAGATGCAACAATACCAATCACGCCCTCGTGCCAATGTGGACTGTAGAGAATATTAATCAGAAGTTCTTCTCCGTCGATATTATCTATGACTTCTTTTTTTGCTTCTCCTACAACTTCAGCTTGAATCGTTCGTCGGTCACGATTTGCAAGTTCGAGGTGAGCGTAATGTTCACGGGCCTCGGTAAAATCTGTTGAAATGAGTTGTCTGAAGGCACGCTCTGGGTGATCTAGGCGACCCTTGGAATTTATATGAGGCCCCACATGAAAACCAATCTTTTCGCTTGAGATGGACGCGACGTTGAGCTCTTCGGGTGAAAAGAAAGCTCGGATCCCTGGATATTGAGTCGTCGTCATTTGTTTTAAACCATGACGAGTGAGTCTTAAATTGAGTGAAGTCATGCGTGCCAGATCAGAAATTGTTCCGATCGCTACAAATTGAAGAAGAGGGTAAAGACTTGGAGTCTCACGACCCATTTTGGCCAGATCGTTTTTAATTTGAAGTGCAAGAGCAAATGCCACACCTACGCCGGCCAATGCTTTTAGCGGAGAGTCTTCCGGTTCATCACGACGACAAGGATTAATCACAGCATAGGCATGAGGGATATGTGGAGCAGCATCTCTATGGTGATCAGTAATAATTAAATCGAGTTTGTCCTTAGCGTAGTCTGCAGTTGCTGTTGCTGAGATACCGCAATCAACTGTGATCAGTACTTTGATGTTTTTTTCAACTGCGAGATCGATGGAAGAATTGTGAACACCGTAGCCTTCAATGAAGCGGCTAGGTTGGCAAATATCTACTTCTACATCTAGCATCTTAAAAAAATGCCAGAGGAGAGCACATGAAGTTGTCCCATCAACATCATAGTCACCGTAAATTCCCACTTTTTCATTTTCACTTAGTGCGCGGATAATTCGTTCCGATGCTTTCACAATATCAATCATGTTGGTGAGATCTGGAATCTCTTTAAGATTCCATGACAACATATCTTGAATTGTTTGAGGTGATATTCCACGTTTTTGAAATAAACGAATGAGTACGGGATTAAGTTGTGTGGTAGTCGTTGTGGTTGTTAGCTCCATACTTTGAAACTAGCATAGATCACCACAAAACCAATAGACCTTTGATTAAATCTTCTTCTTCAAGATCATCGGCATTTGAGAAGCGTTCCTGCCATTCAGAGCCTTTAAAGTCGTGAATCTTTTCAAAATAATGAAGAGGGAGGAAGGCTTTTTTGCAGTGCGAACACCTTTCGATTTCCTGAAAAGATTCTGTTATTTTCGTACATTTATGGCATGCCCGAATAAGCATTTTTTCTTTATCTAGTTTTTTTAATTCTTTCATTTAGGCCCTCGCAGATGGGTTAAATGACTTTTCGGAATTAAGCGTTTTTTAATGAGAAAAAACCGCTCATTTTTTTAATGAGCGGTTAGAAGAATAGGTGATTTACATAGTCTGAATTGGAAGCACATTATTTGGCCCTGAACCGAAGTTGAAAAATTGTGAGTTATTCCCACCAAAATTGCCAGCTACAAACTGATCTGGCCGGGAGTATGGAGCGATATATTGTTGCTGAGGCTGTTGGTACTGAAATTGGCCGGATTGCCCGTTCTGTTGATAGTTCTGTTGCCCCATTTGAGGACCATAATCTGAGCCGCCACCCATCATGATGATTGTAGGCCCTGAATTATAAGGATACTGGAATTGTGGGTTAACTAATGAACCGGACATTAACCAGCTAGGAATTGAGTAGTGCTGCTGAGGCATCTGCATCTGTTGATTCATCTGCACCATCATACTGTTCATGCCTAACATGGTATCCATGATTTTCTTTTGTTGCGCCAGAAGATCTTCAACCTGCTGAGTAAGAACTTTATTTTTCTCTTCAAGGTCACAAATTTTATCATCTTCTTTTGTTTCAACTTTAACAACAACCGGTGTTTCATCTTTTTTTATTTGGTCTTTTAAAACCGCGAGTTCATTTTCAATTTCATCTTGGAGTAAACTTTCTAAAGTTGTTTTTAGTTCCGCCATTGTTGTGTTGGCGATTTCCTCACCATTTGGTTCCCAGGCGTTCTTTTCTTTCAGAGCAACCATATCAACTTCTAAGTCCACAAGACTTGATACCAGCCCTTGAAGACGTGCTTTCTGAGCTGCAACAGCATCTTTTTCAACCAGGTCAACTTTGTAGTCTTTTCTTTCTTTTAAAAGTCTTGTGCGGAAGGCCTCTCCTCTTTCAGAGAAGCATGTCAGATCAAGATCTTTATCTATCTCTATTTTGGTACGATCGATTTTCGCCGCACGCGCTTCGTATTTAGGATGTGCTGCTATAACCTCAGAGGCGATAGAGCGGGATGGAAACTTAGACTCAATCTGCATAGGTGACATCGTTAAGATCGAAAATAATGGCAATATGGCCAGAAAATGATGGTTAAGACGTGACATAAATACCCCCTAAAAATTAACTTAGTTTCCATTTACACTCCAAGATTTGTGCCAAGTGGCGTAAATCCCATTATTCATGCATTTAGAGGCATAAATACCTTTCATTTCGGGGGGTTATTTTCTTGCTCTTGGAGTGTGGGATTAATAAACTAGATACAGGGATTCGACTAAATTTTTCATAATCCCCCATATTACTGACTAAACTTTAGACACTATAAGAGAATTTATGCGCAAAAGACGGAGTGCCGCGCGGGCGCCAAAAAAAATCAATTTTAACGTTGATCCAACTCACTTCCTTAATCGGGATAGCTCTTGGTTACATTTTAATCGACGTGTTCTGCATGAGGCTTCTGATAAACGAAACCCTTTATTAGAGAGGCTTCGCTTTTTGATAATCTTTTCATCAAATTTAGATGAGTTTGTCATGAAGCGAGTAGGGTATTTAAAGCATCAGATTATTTCTGGTTTCACTCATCGCTCAGTTGACGGTCAAACGACCCAAGAGCAACTGGTAACAATTAGAAAACATATTAGTGAGGATCTGGTTAGTCAGCGTTCTATTTATCTGGGTCTGGTAGATGAACTGCAACGTCAGGATATCTTTATTTACGATTTCGATGATTTGGTACTGGATGATCAGGAATACTTAAAAAGTTACTTTAGAAGAAAAATTTTTCCTGTTCTTACGCCTCTATCCGTAGATCCCGGACATCCGTTCCCTTTTATTTCAAACTTATCCTACTCGTTAGGAATGATACTGAAAAATCCCGTCACAGATTCTATTCTGTTTTCACGAGTGAAGATTCCAGAGATTATTCCAGGTCTTATTCAACTTCCTCGAGCAGTGCTGGATAAAAAATATCGCTTTGTAACGACAGTTACTTTGGTTCGTTCTAATTTGCATCTGCTTTATCCTGGAATGGAAATTCAACAGACAGTTCCTTTTCGCGTTTCACGTAACGCGGATGTTGACCATCGAGAAGATGAAGCCCAGGATCTTTTGATCTTGGTGGAAGAAGGCATTAAAGAAAGACGGTTAGCAGAATGTGTACGACTGGAAATTCACGAATCAACTGATCCAAGCATGACAAGTTTCTTAAAAGAATCGCTCGAAATTCTTGAAGAAGATATTTATCCAATGGATTTTCCTATTGATTTTACGATTTTAAAAAGTATTGTGGATTTAGATTTACCCGAATTAAAATTTAAACCCTGGTCACCAATTATTCCTAAGGCATTTGCAGAAAATCCAAATATCTTTGGACTCATTCGCCAGGGAGATGTTTTGCTACATCACCCTTATGAAAGCTTCGTAGGCACAGTTGAAAAGTTCTTATCTGCAGCTGCGGAAGATCCACATGTATTAACAATCAAGATGACCCTTTATCGAACAGGTGAAAATTCTCCTTTTATTCGAAACCTAATTAAAGCCGCAGAAAAAGGTAAGCAAGTTGTCGCTTTAGTTGAATTACAAGCTCGCTTTGATGAGCAACGTAACATTGTTTGGGCCCAAAAACTTGAAGATGCTGGCGTGCACGTGGTGTACGGTATTTTAGGTTTAAAAACCCACACAAAAACTACTTTGGTCATTCGTCAGGAAAGTGATGGAGAGATCATGAGTTACGCTCATATCGGAACAGGTAATTACCATTCTCAAACGGCCAGTCTCTATACAGATTTTGGACTTCTCACATGCAATCAACGCATTTGCAGCGAAGTGATTGAAGTTTTTAACTACCTGACAGGGAGTTCCCTTAAAACTGATTATCACGAGCTACTCATTGCACCCATCAACATGAAGTCAACTTTCATGAATAAAATCCGTGAAGAAACAAAGAACAAACTTGCCGGTAAACCAGCTCGCATCATAGCCAAGATGAATTCGATGGAAGATGAAGTCATCACAGAAGCTTTATATGAAGCAAGTATTGCTGGAGTGGAAATTATCCTGATTGTTCGTGGTTTTTGCTGTCTCAAGCCAGGCATTAAAGGTTTATCAGAAAATATCAAAGTTATATCAATCGTTGGTAGGTTCTTAGAGCATTCACGTGTCTTTTATTTCGCAAATGGCAGCGATAAATATTCTGAAGGGGAGTTCTACATTGGTTCCGCAGACTGGATGCACCGAAATCTTCACAACAGAGTGGAACTAATCTCACCTATATACGACAGTAAACTCAAAGATAAATTATGGGAATTTATTGATATTATGCTTCAGGATAATCGTCTGGCATGGTTATTAAACGAAGACGGCTCCTATACTCAGATTGTGCCTCAAGTGGGCGAGGATGAGAAAAATACCCACACTATTCTGATGAATAAAACACTTCAACGTGAAAAGGCCTTGTCATGAAATTAGTTTTTATACGTCATGGTTTGGCAGAGGGACATTTTTCACAGGATCAGTATGCTGACTTTGAAAGAGCACTGACTGTCGAGGGTATTAAGCGTCTCGAGAAAACATTCAAACTGTTTAAAAAGTTTGAGCAGAAAATAGATGTTATTTTTACTTCACCTTTGGCCCGTGCCATTCAGTCGGCAGAAATTTTCTGGGGTTTTAATCAAGATGCGGATCTCGAACTCATGAGTGATCTGGATATCCTAGATGACCCAAGACATTTGGTTGAATATATCTCTTTTTTACCGGCGGATGGCTGTTATGCCTTTGTCGGGCATGATCCCCACTTAACTACAGTTATTGCCAGCCTATTAAGCCTTCACCCTGAACACGACTTTATGACGATTAAAAAGGGTGGGATCTGTGTTCTTGAGGGCAAAATGTGGGAAGGTTTTAATTTAGAGTTGTTAGTCAGTCCTAAGTTCTTAAAGGCCGTTACGGATTAGTCTTTAAGAATGAATTTTTCTGGCCGCCTATCCAGCATGGAAAGCATGATGCCTTCTTTTAATCCAACTTTAGGCAGATTGATTTTATCTAGCCTTAATTCTTCCATCAGAATCTTTGTTAACATAATAGCAGGTAAAATAACATCCGCCCTGTTTTGATCGAGTTCTAGGCTTCGAATACGATCAACATATGACATACTAAAAATAGATTCTTCCATATGAGCGATCTCTTTATAGAGTGCTAACTGAGAAGTTTCCTGCCCTAGAATCTTTTTTCTAATCTTGCCGATTCTTCTCAAGTTTCCGCCGGTTCCAATGAACAGATCCGGCCTTTTTTTTCCTAAATGCTTTTCAATAAAGCTTAGCATTTTTTGAATTTGCATTCGAATACGAAGCTCAAGCTCTTCCTGATTTTTGTAACGCAGGAGTCTTACAGTACCTACGTTGAAGCTATGAACCCCGACGATTTCTTCATCTTTGACGACAATCAATTCTGTGCTTCCGCCTCCGATATCCATAAGAAGTGCTGTTTTCTTTTTGAGAGGCAATTGACCACGTACGGCCTCAAAAATCATCCTGGCCTCATCAAGACCAGTAATTGTTTCAATCAGTATGCCAGTGGACTTATAAATTCTTTCAACAAGGATTGTTCCATTTTTAGCATCACGCATGGCCGAAGTGGCCCTGGCCGTAACTTCAGTTACATTGTAAGAAGTGAATAAATGAAGCAGACCGATGAATGCGTTTTCCGTGAGATCCATTTTTTCACTTGAAATATTTCCTGTTGCAAATACATCTTCACCAAGTCGAAGAGGCATGCGCATGTTCTTGAGCACTTCAAGACCACCTGGAATTTTTTGGGCTATACTCGCTCGCATAGCATTCGATCCTACATCAATGGCGGCGATAGTTTCACGGTTTTGGGCCTTGAGAAGGTAACTAGGCATAGTTCTCGATATAAGGCCCGCTTGCGCGGGCCTTGAAATTAAACTTTGATTTTCTTCTGAAGATTCTGATTGATTGCTTCAAGAAACAATTCAGTTGTTAAATATTTATCGGCCGTAACTTTATCGCCGTAAATACAAGTGGCCAAATCTTTTGTCATTTTTCCCTCTTCCACAGTTTGAATACAGACTGCTTCAAGAGTCTCACAAAATGTAACGAGTTCTTTGTTGCCGTCAAGCTTTCCGCGGTGAAGAAGGCCACGAGTCCAGGCAAATATTGATGCTAATGGATTAGTGGATGTTGGTTTGCCTTGCTGGTGCATACGGTAGTGACGAGTCACTGTTCCGTGAGCAGCTTCCGCTTCAATTGTTTTTCCATCTGGAGTCATGAGAACTGATGTCATAAGACCTAGAGATCCAAAGCCTTGTGCCACAGTGTCAGATTGAACATCACCGTCGTAGTTCTTACAGGCCCAAATGAATCCACCAGACCACTTCATACAAGAAGCAACCATATCGTCGATTAAACGGTGCTCATAAGTGATTCCCATGGCCTCAAATTTTTTCTTGTAATCTTTTTCGTATATTTCATTGAAAATATCTTTAAATCTTCCATCGTATTTTTTTAGGATGGTATTTTTTGTTGAAAGATAAAGAGGCCAGCTCTTCACAAGTGCCATGTTGAAACATGATTCAGCAAATCCGCGGATCGACTCGTCGGTGTTGTACATACACATAGCAACGCCGTCGCCTTTAAAGTTATACACTTCCCATTCCTGAGATTTACCATCTTCACTGGTAAAGCTCATTTTAAGTGTGCCCTTACCTTTGATGACCGTATCAGTTGCTTTGTATTGGTCACCAAATGCGTGGCGGCCAATAACGATTGGTCTTGTCCAACCAGGAACTAGGCGAGGGATATTTTTAATAATGATTGGCTCTCGGAAAACTGTACCATCTAAGATATTACGAATTGTACCGTTAGGTGATTTCCACATTTGTTTTAGATTGAATTCTTCTACGCGTTTTTCATCAGGTGTGATCGTGGCGCACTTGATACCAACGTTATATTTTCTGATTGCTTCTGCAGCTTCAATTGTCACTTTGTCATCAGTCTTGTCACGATTTTCCATTCCAAGATCAAAATATTTGATTTCTAGGTCTAGATAAGGATTGATGAGTTTTTGCTTGATGAACGTCCAAATAATACGTGTCATCTCATCGCCATCAAGTTCAACAACAGGGTTAGCGACTTTGATCTTGGCCATATATGTCTCCGAGGAACAGTTGATTATAAAAGTTCTGCTATTGTGAGGAAAATGGATGGGTTTGTCGATATTGATGCAGAGCGATTTTTAGGACTATTTTGACTTCGGAGTTTCTTTAATGACTTCCAGCCGCACATCAAATCCCCGAGCTGTTAGCTTCTGAAATTGTTGGAGGACAGTGGATGGGGAGGCCTCTAAAAACATAAATTTCAAGCGAGGATGATAGTAGTATTCATTCAGGCCTTCAGATTTGAATTGAGCTCTTAATTCAGGCCCAACCCCTTTAACGTGGAGGACATGGGAAATAGGGTAGAGTTTAAGATTTGTTGAATCCAAGGCGACTGGCCAGGCTTCAGTTTTACCTGAGGCCGGTCGGAAGTATACGTACTGATCATTTTCAGAAATTTTTTTGCCTAAACTGGAGTTGTACTTATTTTTTACTAGAGTTGAAACCCCTTCAACAATTTGGAATGATTTTCCAATCCGGATAGGATTCTTACTTAGAAGGGTTGGGTCGATGGTTCTTTTAATCCGCCTACGATTGACCTGACTGGCCGGTGAGCGATGAGATTTGGCCGCTGGAACAGGAGGGTACTTGCGAGTGACAAAATTTGTTAATATGTTTGTTTTTTTCTTTTGAGTCACTGGTGCGGTTTTATTCCAGTCTTGAGCATAACCGATAAAAAATAAAATTCCTAAAACCAAGCATGTCCAGCGCTTCATCAGAGATCAACGGTCCAGACCGCGGAAGAAACAGGGGAAGCATTTTCTAGATTATCAATCGCTCTTACATTGATATAATAATTTTCAAAATTTGTTAATTTAAGACCAGTAAGTTGAGCAGAGGTATTATTCAAGGCAATACTTGTCCAGTCTCCTTTATCAGTTAACCCTGGTGCCGTCCCGACTGACATTTCGTACCTTACAACATCACCCGAAATGGAATAGGTAAAGGGGATAGGGGGTGTCACGCTGAGAGACGGGAAAGTTCCCAGCGCTGGACTTCCAACATCAGTAACAGCACTTGGAAAACTTCCATCACCTGTGATTCGGTGACCATTTATTCTAATCTTCCAATTTGTGAGATTCCCTGTAACGCCAGATACAGTGTCCCCATCGTCGACTCGAATAGTCCAAGTACCAGATGATTCTTCTCCGTAAAACGCATTTGATAATAAGACTTTATCAGTAGGGATTACGGCCGAAGTAATTAAACTGTTAAAGTTAAGCAGCCGGCTCTCTGTTCCATTTGGTGAAATTAAAGTTACTGCAATATTTGATGGTTCAAGATGAGCAATTGTGACTTCGATTTGGACTGATTCAATGAAAAAATTATGATCAACAGTTAAATTGGATGTGGCCCCATCAAGATCAAGTTCAGGAATAGGGACAAGTATTGTTCCTGAATCATAATACCATTCATCAGTTCGAGGATCTGAGGTCTTTTCATAAGTCCCTAATGGGAATGTGTAGGTATTGGCGAGAATCACTGCACTTAGTGCATTGACTCGGCCAAATCCGTACCAATTTGAAAAATCAATCCCTGCAAAATTCTGCACCCATTTGTAATCGTATACGATAGGAGAGGCCTCGTACAAAGCACCGAGTGGATGGTCAATAGGAGTACCTAATGAATAATCAACTTCATCAGCAGTGATTGCCAGAATATGTTTAACGTCCCGCCAGCTGAGTATAGGGTTTGCCTGAAGCATAAGCGCAATGACACCAGAAAGCACAGGCGCAGCAGAGGATGTTCCGTTCATCAGACTTGTATATGAACATTTTGGATTGATAGTACTTCTTCCGCCATTAAAAGCATTGAGTGCATAAGTGAGTAAACTATATCCATGTGAGCAGCCTGAAATATCAGTTGTTAGCATCGCCGGTTCAGTTGCCCCATATTCGCCACCAGGAGCACTTACCCAAATACTACTTCCAGGAGTTGAGTAAGAAGATTTTGTTCCACTCGCGTTAATGGCACCGACAACAATTATTTCTGGAGTCGCTAGATTATTTGAAACGTTGGTGTTGCCTGCACAATCAGTAAGGGCGTCTACGTAACCTAGAAAACTATTACCCGCCGATTGTACGTAAACTGCACCTAAACCATTTCTTAAACTTACAGCGCCTTCTTGAATGGCTTCAATGGCCGTATCATCTACTTCTGTGTATTGGCATTGGTTATCGCCATATGAATAATTAAAAATATCAAAATCACCATCTAACTGGTCGATGGTACGAGCAAGATAAGAAGCCTCTGTAACGTTATAATCTCCAACGAAACGAAAGGCCGCATACTTGGCCCCTGGGGCAACCCCTCTAGATCCAATTCCGTTCCATCCTTCGGCAGCGATAAGGCCCGCGACTGCAGTCCCGTGAGCATCATCACCAACATAACCAGGAAATGCATTTCTCCAGGAAGATGGATTATTAATAGCATAATTTCGATGCTCGCCGGCCAATTGAGTTCCAGTTAGGTCTTCATGATCAACGTCTGTACCACTATCTGAAACAGCAATACGAACACCTACACCGGTATAGCCTTCGGCAATGGCTTCAGCGACTGAGATATCTTCTCCGGAAACACCTGTGCCAGTGCTATAAGTGTTTTGTCCTGTATTTTTTAAGTGCCATGCCTGAGCAGCTAGTGGATCAGCGGCTCCAGGAACTTCAGTTGAACCTGTTGTTCCGCCACCTGTATCACCAACGGTATCCCCTGTTGAAATGCTATCGGCCCCTTTTACACAGGAGGCGATTAAAAAAATAAAACTAAAAATAAGGATAATAGAATTGCTCATTCATCAGTTTTATCGACATGTGATGAAATTTCGTTAATTAAAAATTCCCGAGACGAAGACTCGGGTAGGCTTAAATTCCTACTTCAGGACGAACAACGTAAACATCACAAGGTGCGAACTTGACCATTTGATCTGTGAATGAGCTATGAAAGAGGCCACTAAAGCCATGTTTACCGCGCGTTGAAACTACCACCAATGAAACGTTTGTTTTCTTTAAAATATCGATCATTTCTTCGTCTGGACTAAAGTCTCTATTCAAATGAAAATAAACCTCCCCGCGATATTCTTTGGGAATAATTTTCTGGGCCTCATCTCTTAAATGCATTTCAAGAGCAGGAATCATTGCCTGGTAGGTCGTTTCATCAGGCATTTCAATTAAACCAAATTCTAGCGGAGTAACATTTTTTTTAACGACGTGAATGATGTGCACTTCACGAACATGGGACCAGTCAAACCGCGAGCCCCATTGGTGTAAGGGATTGAGCAATTTTTCTTCCATTGGTAAAGCGATAGCAATTTTTTTATGTGACATAGACTACCTCCATGAACAAATTGTCTCATTAATGATGAAGCAATCCTAGGTTCTGACAATCTT
>CAMDQH010000082.1 GCA_945905815.1 Bacteriovorax stolpii
TGAAAAATGAAAGAGTTAAGATCCAAACTTATCAATCATTATCTGTGACAAATACCTAACCAAGATTTTTGTGTCCATGAAGTAGTTTGGATAACTCGCCTCTAGCTTCTTTACATCGCCAGTATTAACAAGAACGACATTCATGTTAACATCGTTGTAAAATTTTTTTTCCATATCCATATAAATGGATGTTGCCTCTTCAATCTGGTTTGAACCAAATGCTTGGATTGAAATCGTATTTTCAGATGAGTCTAATAGAATTAGACTGTAATGACCGCTACGACCCTTTTCCTTAATTTCACTTGAAGTGATCCTGTAAATTGCGGTGTACACATTTAGCTGCTCTATTGCTTTCAAATCACTAATCATCTTTTTCAACTTATCCAAAATTTGTGATTTTGCTAATGAACTATGATCTTCCAAGACAGGAGTTCCTTCTTTTAATGCAAATAGCGAACTAAGATAAGCAAAAAGAGTCAGCCACTTTTTATCCCCATGACCAGACTTAAAAGAACTATTCTTCAATGTTCCAAAAACTTCTACAGCAGTGGCCCAGATGTGTTGTAAGTAAGAGCGCACTTGAATTTCAATAAAAAGACTAGGCATTTTTTTTAACTGATAAACCAAATGTACACTTCTGTAACCGTCTGCCTTAGGAGTTGAAATATAATCATGAAGGACGAATAATTTATGTCTTGATTTTGATGTCCTATAAACATCAACTAAATTATAAACTTCTTGAACATTATCAAAAATAGCTCTCAGTCCACCAATGTCCTGCATAGCAGACAATCTCATAGTTTTATGAGTCCTCAATTTTAGTAAGATTGATGGTGTTCTTTTTAATCTCTGTGCAATTAAAATACTTTCACTTTTACTTATCTTCTTAACTCTGGACCTAAGTACCTTTGCGAATGTATCGAGTGCCATTGCATGAAAAGCGCGCCAGTTAGAAAGGACGTCTAACTCAGCATCCGCTTGAATACTCTTTAATCCCAGGCTCTTTAAAATCTCACCAGCTTTATCGACTTTGGACTTGCTGTGTTTCAATTCAACAACTTTCATAAACTTACAATAACACAGACTTCTTAGAAGTTAAGATTTCTCAAGCTATTGAAATCACATATAATCTTGAGAAAAAATAGACCTATCACATTGCTCTCAAGTCCGGATGGAGCTAAAATACAATGATCATCTTTCCAAAAGATTTTCAAATTTTGAGAAAAGAATTGAACAGGATTTGATCGTTCCCTATAAAAATAATTCTGATAAAGATAAGAGACTTCGTCATATTGAAGAAAAAATCAAACAAATAGAGCTTCAACTAAAATCGAAATAAACGTCTCAAATTGTCTTCGCATGCCATGTGCCCTGTGCTGATCTCGTAGGGATTTCCCAAAGATTGAAAACATCTGCTATCGCTTAGTAGCTTAAGCCTTTTTTTAAGACTTTGTAGTCATCACCTGTCTTCATTTAAATCTTAAGTTCTAATTGGTGAATTTTAACGTCTCCTGGACCTTCACATCGAAACATAATAAATAAATTTGGAAATGAAGTTTCTTCCAACCACGAAAACTCGTAATCAACTTGATGTTCACCAGTGGCATACTTTTGATATTTGCAATCAGTAAGCTGAAAGCAATATCCTTCTTTATCTTCAATAAAAAGTTTTAGTTCCGTGTTTTGAGAACATTCTAGTAGAAAAGACAAATATCCACTCTTCGATTCAAGTAAAGTTAATTCCAAACGAATAATGTGATGCTGAAATAAATGAGATTGCTCCTTCACTTCAATATGAAAACCATTTCCAAGCTTATGACAAACGCCGACTTCTGTAGGACTAAAATAATCGATAAAAAATTTCTCAAGAGGTATATGCGTTGATGTTACTGCCGATTGAATCAAAGATCGGGGCGGAGCAATTTCACATTGAAGATCAGATAGGTCTAACTGGAAAGTCGTACCAGAGGGAGCACTTAGGAATATCTTCAAATTAATGATAAGATCTCTATCAAAAATATTGTTTAATTGAATCAAGATGGGTTGCCCGTTAATAAATCGTAAATCAGCAAAGACTTGTCCGTATGAGGCATCCATGAATTCAATCTTTATTAATTCAACATTGGGCAAAGTGAGTTTAATAACTCCTTTAAGCATTTCACCTTTTTTCACACAAAAAGGGATCGAGTTAAAAATGAAATCGACATTGCTGCACGCTTGCTTTGGAATTGATATTTCAAATTTATTCTTTATGGAGCCTGAAATGAACCCATGGTTTGTATACAAGCACTCAAGAAAAGAACCTTCTTGATCCCACGACATGTGTATAAAAGGGGGGGTAGTTTTAATAATATTATTTCCTAAAAGATTTTTAAAACGAGCATAAAACTCTTCAAAAGAATAACTTTCAATTTTCCTACAAAACAATAAGAGCTTATGCAGGTCTACATTCTCTTTTCTCCAGTTCAAGATTCCTAAAAAATCTTGCTGAAAAATATCTTTCATGGGTATCGCTAAAAGATCGAAAAAATAGGATCGATTTATGTAATCTCGAGATTGTCCGTGATTAATATGTACGACCTCAACTTCAAGATAATCAAGTTTAAAAATTTTAGGCATCTTACGAACAGATTCGCTGAACCACTTACGAGAAGAGGCTTCACCGAATTTGATATCAAGTATCTCGCTAATGAAAGCGCCATCATTGCTCCCCTCTGGTATAAGTGAATTAAATCCTTGTATAAAACCAAAAGTCTTATAAGTCATACCCCAGATGAGTCCCGGCGCACGCCAATATTCTATGCCTTTCTTATGTTGGCTTACCCATGAGGACTGGCAATAATCTATGTCAAGGGTGTCTTCCACTTTAGAAAATCCTTGAACAAGTTCAGCATTGTCTGCTTTTAGCTTTTCCTTCATTCGATTGATGTAAGAGGTATCTTTTGAATAAACATCACTATCAAGGAAAATAAAATACTTTTGAAATCTCCCAAGGTGGCCACCAATATTTTGCAAGGCCTCTTTATGCCAAAGCCCACTATTGAGATCATCGCTTTCCACATGATAAACGAAAAGATCAGGTAAGAACTGAAGGTGATTCTTATTATTGTTCATTACAATGTGGATATGAATAAAACTATCTGTCTGCTTCTTCCACATTTCATGAGATTGATGAAGCGTATCGATATGGGATTGATCAAGGCCCCAAGTAGAAGTAATCAGCGCCACATTAACCTTAGGTGGGATTGGCCGGTCTCCAAGGAAGTGCACTCTGCAAGCTAATTGAGAAATATTTCCATATAGTGGGTGAAGTTCTAAATCTCCTCTGAGGTGGTTAAGATATGGATCACCTATTCGCTCCGCAATCCCATATCCTTCATTAAGTCTGCATTCAACAATAGCAAGGGCCAAAATTTGAGCAAACGGGTCTGTAGCATATTGAGCAAACTTGATAAGGATGTCTGGATTAAAATGCCCGGAACATTTTAATAAGAACCAATAGCAACGAAAAAAGTCATTTTTAAAATCAATCTTAGATTCTCTCGTATGAGAAGCTGAAACCTCACGTTTGAGTTCTAAAGGTAGATCATCGAAGTTAGATGTTATTTCAAAAGAGAATAGCTTTGTTATTAATTGATAACATACCAAAGCTTCTTCTTTATTTTGAACGTCATTAATTCGACTTATAATTTGGGAATATTTGGCATCAACATTTTGAACATTAGGGAAGAAGTCTTTCAATTCAACAAGCCAATCAATATTTAAAAGAATCTTTTTCAATACCCTTTGAAGAGCTTGAACACGATATTCGTTTTGAATTTCATGACAATAATTAACTTCAAACCATTCATGTAAAAAACCTAACTCATGCAAAACATTAAGACGAAATTTAAGTGGATGATAGAGGTATTTTTTTATTTCTGGCTTTGCTCCTAGCCATTTCCATTGGCCAGTTTGAAGTGCTTTTACGCCGCCAAAAACCTGCCAATTCAAAAAATCTTTATATTTAAAATAATCAACATCACTTACAAAAGGAAAAATTCTCTGCCACCAATTGAAGACCCTAGTCAATTTGATACATCTTTCAAGTGATAAATCGTCCGAGAAAATAACAACCAGATCAATGTCACTTAATCCAAAAACCCAGTCTTTGCGTGTAAAGCTACCTTTGATTGCAAAGAATGAGCCACCCATTAATTTTGAAAGAATAAAAAACCACAACACAATAGGATAAGCCAAAAGTTTAAGTAGCTTTCGGCCCATCAATGTTTCCCGGAGGAAATAAAATCTTTTTCCAATTATGATGAAAATATTATTCATTAATATATGGACTGACATTTATATCAGCTCCAAAACGTTCAAGATGGGGATATGTATCAAGTTTCAATGGATCAAAAAGTTGATAAGCATTTTTATCTTTGCTTAAAACTAATGCATTAACTGTTTTACCATTCATCGCGCAGGCCAATAGGCTTAGGCTAGGAAGATGGAAGGCATCTCGTTCAACGCCTTTGATCTTTTCTGGAAAGTTAGCATAGACTAGATTTCTCTCTCTTGAGCATTTTTCTTTTAGGTAGTCTAAAACAAGAAGATGCTGATTAGAGTAATTAATTTGCGCAAACATTGTTATGGAGAGGATCCAAATAAGAATTGGGCGGTAGAAAACTTTGTTTTTTGTTCTGAAAGCAAGATAAAGCAACAAAGGTAGACACGAATTGATCATTCTATAGCGGTAATGCTGCCAGGGGAAAGTAGTTGAGTCTTGGATCGCCATAAACCAGACGATACTGATAATTATTATGGCAGCATATAAAAGGATGGTGTAATCAGACTTCGAATTCGTGTCTATAAGTATGGATAATACTGATACTAGAAATATGAAATGGCTAACCAAGTAGTAATAGTTTAAAAAAAGGTCACTCACATTTAAAATTGATGACCCTTCAATTGTTTGATATGGATAATAAATTAACCAATACGTTGCGTGAATAAAACTAAATATTAAAAGTGAAATAGCTGCAATCGTTACGTAGCCTGTTTTTTCTTGAGTTTTTCCTTCTCTGAATAATAAATAAATAAACAGTGGGATATAAAACAAAACAGAGGGATATAATTTTGAACTCAGAAAGCAACAAACTAAAAATAGGACGTTCTCAATTTTCTTTCTTTCTGAAGAAGGTTTTAAAAGATAACTAAGCATGATGAGCATAACCACTGTCGCAATTATACTTTCACTAATTAAATAGAAAGCAGAGAAGAGACTATTGTAAAGGAAAAAAAGCCACGACAAAATTAGTGGTATTGAGTTACTTCCCTTAAAAAAATAATTATATATTAGTGGAAGTGTAGGTACCGCTGCATAGCTAAATGAAAACAGATAAGCTAAAACCTTAAGATTGGTTATTCCCAAAAAAAGCGCGAGCGAGGTTGGTGACTGGCCAATTAACATTGCAAACCTTCTGGCACTATCATAACTGACTGGTGAACCTTTTTCTAAAAGCTTGATAAAAAAATGCGTCCCATCCCTATGTAAAACGAGAAGACCTTTAGTTTGAAAAAAAACAATAATACTTACTAAAGAGAAAAGAATTATCGGATAACGATAGGTTTGTATTCTATAAAGAAATCGATTCATCTATATAGATTAAACTTCGTAGTCGATCTCGTCAATTTTAAGCAGTTATAAATACCTAAAACAGCTAAAGGTAATGAGTATTGTCAGATTGGCGAGGCTTTGATCAGAATGCTGCCTCTGTTATGAGACAGCATTCGATTATCATCATTTTATATCGTAATTTTTAGAGCTTGATTCCAAATGGAAATTTGGGCCTATCTTTTTTCTTTTCTTTTTTGTTAGGAGCAGCAACCGCTGGAGTCAATTCCTTTACAGCGGCTAAATCTTTAATTTGTGTTTAATGAAGTGCTATTTCAGCTCCAACAAGAGATGCTTGATCTTTTTTAGATTGAAGCTCTGACTCTAATGCTTCTGTTTTAGCTACTTTTGCATCCCCGGCCAGACCTTTGGCCCATGTTTTCTTTTCAGTATTAAGCTTTACCTTTATGGCCTGGAGATATTTATCAATACAGTACTTGCGGTCGATTTCATCTGGAATGCTGAAACATTTTTCAGAAGTCGCCTCACCAAAAGCTGACAGTGTAGTGGATAAAATGAATTTCATGCGTACTCCCGAAGTAATTAATGGGACAAGGATGGAGGATGAGTTGTTTATAGGAAAGAATTAATTAAGACGAACGAACTCTTTAACACGTCCCAAACTACCAAAATCTTTTCCATTTTCTTTATTAAGCAGACGACCACCGGAGATAGTAATTTCTATTCCGCAATCCTCATCAAGAAACGCTTTGGAAAATATAAAGCTCGCGCCCTCAGCTTGAAGATTTTTGGATTTAATGACAACTAAAAGACTTGATTTAAAATCATTAGCGTTACTTGGGTAGACTGCGACAATCTTTACCTGCTTTTCTTCAATCGACAGTTCTTCTAACTTGGAAAGAATAAGACCCTTGGTGCGTTCAACGAGGCCAGACAATTTATCATGTCCTTCAGCTGATTTTAGATAAAGGTTAACTTTACAAGAACTAGAAGCTTGAGCACTCAGGCAGATAAACAAAGTAACTAGTATTAATGCAAGTTTCATAGAAATCCTTATTAGGAGACTCTAGCAAAAAAGCTGCCAAATCTAGTCCCTCTAAACCCATGATAATTGTCAAAGAAGTGTCCAGTTCTCATTAATATGTCTTTTTCTTGTACGCCCACATTACCTTCTAGGTCGTTCTTTTCTTTGACGAACATTCATTCCCTCTGAACGCTTATCATTTTTAAAGACTTGATTGTTAAGTCGCTTCTGACGCTGCTCCATTCGTTTCTGCTTCCACCTTTCTCGCATTTCTTCTTTGCGAGCGAATCCTGGGTGATTTTTAAATTTTGCAGCAAATTTTCGTCGTTGAAAATTTCTCGCTTTTTTATTAAAGCGAAAACCTTCATTCGCTTTAACCATCTCTGGGACAAATGTTTGAACGTATGGTGATGAAACTTCCACTTCCCCTTCGATAACATCTAAATCAAAATCCTCGCCTTCTTTTGAAATTTCAAATTCGGTTCCCCTGACAGCAAAAGCAACACCGTCAGCAACAATCTTTTGATCTATTTCAAGATTGTCATCTTTAGTTACCAGAAGACGAACAAGTCCTTTGACGAAATTTATTATTGAGAAGCTCTTTTCTTTATCTCCACTATTCTCTATTAGGCTTTCAGTTATCTTGATTTGCGTATTTTTTGAAAGACTCATTTGGGTTGATGGATAAAGATAAACCACCACAACACTATCCATGGTGAAAAGTTCATCGCCTTGTTCAAGAAGAGTATCTTGAGCAAGAGTAATTTTCTCTTGGTTCCTGGAAATATAAGCGCTGCCTGGGACGAGCAATTTGGAAATTTTACCAACTTCGGCAAATGACGCAGAAATCATAAGGGTAGTGGCCATAAACCAGAGAATCATGAAAAGCCTTTGTGAATGTAATCAATCATTATTATTTTGACCCTTATGTTTTATAAAGACAACACAACCAATCTTATTTGACAGAAAAGGTAAGACTTACGATTATAAAGTTCATTTTATTGTATTTTTTGGAGATGTATGAAATTTGTGTTTTTTATTATTTTTTTATGTACGAGTTTAATTGCTCAAGCCCAGCTCACAAATGAATCTGAACTAGGGATTGCAGGAGTAAACGGCAACACGAAAACCCAAACCTATACTGCAAAGCAGTTAAATGATTACAAGTGGGATTCTAACGTTGTTGGCCTTAAGGCAAGATACCTTAATGCCAAAACGAATGGCGCCGAGACAGCCCTCTATTTCATGAGTGGACTTCGCTATGAAAGACAATTATCAAATCATTTTGGATTATTCGTTGGTGAATTATTCGAAAAAGATAAGTTTACTGGAATAGAAAAGCGCCTCGTTTCTGACTTGGGCGGAAAGTATCGTTTTATTGATTCAGACATGACCAAGTTTTTCTCAGAGCTAGGCTATCGCTATATGCATGAAAATCGCCTTGATGATTCTTCTGCTTATAGTAGTTATGGTCGTGCCTACATTGAATGGGAAAATAAATGGAACACAAGTTTTTCTACAAAATATTGGTTAGAATACCTTCCGAACTTTACAACTAATAAAGACTGGCAATTAAATACTGAGCTTTCTCTTTCAGCAGTCCTTAACAGTACTTTTTCTCTGAAATCAGGAGTACTTGTTAGAAATGATAATTCACCGGCGCCTAGGGTTATTTACAAAACTGACACACTTTTCACTACAGCATTAGTTGCTAAGTTCTAATAAAGCAGAAGTCCCATCCCATGGAAAAATCGAAATTTTCGAATAATCCATCGGGGTGGCTTCACCTAAGTGATAAAAAAACCTTGAAACAAAACTATCTTGAAATTTTTTGGCATTAGACGTGCTGGTTGTATGATTCAAAATCGCAAAAGGGACTTTACCATTAATTAGCAAAACGCCTGCCAGAGTTGAAGAATGCATAAGTGTGCCGGTTTTCGAGATAACGGCTTCATGCGTTTCAGGATAGTCTTTAAACCGATCTCTGAAAGAACCAAGATCCTCTCCACCATTAACCGCAACAATATCACTGAGAATCAAATTATGCTTTTTTACACTCTCACTTAGAAGTGCGATGATTTTAATAACCGTTCGACATGAGGCCAAGTTGTCGGTTCTTGAGTTCGGTGTTTTTATGGGCAGACCACTTCCGTTATAGATACGGTATGATTTACTGTCGATACCTTTCTCAGTCATTAATGTTTCGAATTTTTTAACCCGTCCAGCTTCCAGATACACATTTTGTGCAACTAGGTTCTTCGACATCACGTTCATCGACTTTAGAATGGCATGAAGTGGCTTTGATTTATAAATGTATATCGACGGCAGAGAATTTATCAAAGGGTTTCCATCACTTAATGTGACTGTTGTAGCATTGATAGAAGGAGTCCTTGTTTTATCAAGAACAACATTTTCTTCTTGCGCGAAAGTATAAGCAGCTAACCATTGCGTACGAAGAAATTTAACATTTTTGCTATTTAAATAAGTGGCAAGTCTCAAGCGTGTATGACTCGTGGTTATGTCTTGATGGCTTTGTAATGCAACATCTGAAAAAATAAAATTTTTATCAAACGTTACTGTTTTAAATGATTTATATCCTAAATCATTTAGTGCTTTCATAAGTAGCATCATCTTTTCTTCTTCAAAATAAGGATCTCTCGATCCTTCAATGTGAAGCTTTTCACCACTAATATATAGCTTGGTTTCAAAGCGCTTATTTAAATCGAGAGTTTCTGAAGCTGCAAAAGTCGATAATAGTTTTGTGACCGAAGCGATCCTTTGTAACTTATCAACCTGGTAGCCTTCAACTACTCCAGATTGGTTATAGCAAAAAGTTTGTTCCGAAATTGGTGATATGCCACTTTTGGGTAACATAGTTTTAAAATCCAACACCAAGGATTCTGATGTCTGGGCAAACGCGGAGAAAGAAAAAACAGAGATCAAAAGTAAGAGTTGTTTCATGAGTAAATTTTAACCCTTTTTTGAGATTGAAGTTTCATGCGAGTAAATATTACAGAAATAAAAAAGGCTCCCTTTGGGAGCCTTAAAAGATATTTTTAAAAAATAGAAAATTAATCGTGAACGTAAATCCATGTATTGTTAGCACCATTCGCCGTTACTGCATCATTGAATGCTCTTGCATTCACTGGATGAATGCGAACACAACCATGAGATAGTGGTACTGTTCCTAACTTGCCAATATTGCCCCAACCGTCTCCACCTGTTGTTCCGTGAACGCCATATCCGCCTCTAATAAAGACAACAAATGGCATATTCCCGTAAGCTTTTTTATCTGGACCAACCCAGTCTCCACCAGGATATTTTGATGAACTATATTTAGTGTAAGCGCGAAGGGGACTCTCAGGGTGACGATCAAAACTAGGCGTTGCATGGCCAGGCATTCCTGTTGTTGCACGAAGCTCACCATTTTTAAGGCTTCCACTCTTATCAAAAATAAGCTGTCCATTGACTCTTAAAGTTGCACGCTGAGTGGTTCTGTTTACATCAATATAAACTGCACAAGTATCACGAAAGCAGTCTTCAACTGCGCTTTCTTTCTTTTCATTAACTATGACTCTGCTGTCAGCGTTTAACAGATCATTTTCTAATAATACCTGTTCGATATTTGAAGCGTTTGGAACTAATTCCTCAACCATCATGCTTGCTGAAGCCGCTTTAGCTTCGCCTGCCATTGCTACAAGTGCAGTCATTGTAAGCATGAAAAATTTAACTTTCATTTATCCTCCGCTAGTGTCACATTTTCTGTGGAATCACTGATGTTTATAGTGATGAAACTATACAATGGGCGATAACGCGCCGCAATATGACTATGTAAAAAGGTTACACTTCATATTTTGGCCCAAGGGATTTGAATTGAGTGCTGAGTGGTTTTTTAAATTAAAAGAATTTGATTCTCTTGGAAAGATGAAGGCCAGTCATTTAAAGGTCATAAAAGAGCAGGAAGGCCGCTTATCCAAGTTAAGCGATAAACGCCAGGAACAAATATCCGAAGCGAGTACCCTTAAATCTGAGCTTCTTTCTGTACAGCAGTCCTACTTTGAAACTGAAAAAAAAATGAATACCTGTGAAGAGCAGGCTTCACGTTTACACTCTATCGGAGGAGATCAGGCCAAAATAGAGGCCTTCAAACAAGAAGCCGCTGATCTTGAAAATAAACTTTTCGAGTATATTGAAAGGACTGAGGTCATCCAAGCATCACTTGAAGACAATAAGACCTTTCTGGCTGGACTAGAAAATACTTTAAAAGAAATTGAGCTAGAAGTTAATCAAGAGGTACAAGAAAATCAAACAGGCATATCTCAAGCCGAGCTACGAATGAAGTTAATTAAAGAAGAATTACCACCCAACTTCAAAGCAACACTAGAAAGTACTTTAAAAAAGAATCTCGCAGTTGGTTCATTCACTCGAATCGATAATGGCAGTTGTTTTTTTTGTCGTTATAAAATTTCTCGGACTGATGAGTCCGAGATTGATATGCAGCAATTGTTAAAACTTTGTCCGCAGTGTTCGAGAATCTTTCTACCTTATGGAAGTTAGCGGTAAATTACAGCTTGAGTCACGTTAAGTGTCTGTGAACCTTGCTGTTGATATCCGCTTTGTTGCTGATATCCACCCTGTTGCTGATATCCACCCTGTTGCTGATAGCCAGTTTGTAAGGAACCTGTAATTCTAGCCTTAAATTTTTGTGAGCCATTAACCATCACTGGTTGAATGCCTTGTTGTTGGGCAACTTGAAAAGCCTGCGCCATAATTTGATATGAATTTTGAGAAATTGAATAAGTCGTATTTCCCACAAGTGCTATCGGTTGATTTGTATCTAGATAACCATTCACAGTTGTCACTTTATAAGGGTCACTTGAAAAACGATTGCTTGATCCCCCATCCTTGTCCTTATTTCCACAAGCCACTACACCAAGGGCCAAAGCCGAAACGAGAAATAAAAAACTAAGATTTTTCATCAGATAACTCCTGTTGATCAGATTTATCGGTAGATTCAGAACAGACCTTAACTCTTTTCCTTGTTTGTCTTATTTTAAGCCCTTAGATCCCTTGCCCACTCATCACCCCTTTTGTATGATGGCGCCTAAATCGAGATCAGGGGACCATCGCCGGCAGCAATGCGGGAGGAAAGTCCGGACACCAAAGAGTATCGTAGCGGGTAATGCCCGTCCGTCGTGAGGCGAGGACAAGTGCAACAGAAAGTATGTATGGCGTGGGGAAACTTACGTGCGTAGTGAAACCAGGTAAACTCTACGAGGTGCAAGCCCATGTAGGTGAGCGATGAGTCTACTCGAGGAGCTCACGGGTAGGGTGCTTGAGCCCTGAGGTAACTCAGGGCCTAGAGGAATGATGGTTTAATACAGAATCCGGCTTAATCCTGATCTCGGTTTTTTCTTAA
>CAMDQH010000083.1 GCA_945905815.1 Bacteriovorax stolpii
GCAGAATAAAGAATTCAATTTTCTGGACGTCAGACGAGATGATGAGCGCGAGATTGCTTCACTTGGTGGGATTCATATTCCTTTGCACGACTTGGAAAAACGCTTTGAAGAACTACCGCGGGATAAAAAACCCCTAATCGTTTATTGCCATCATGGTGTGCGCAGCCTTTATGCAACTCAATTTCTCAAGTACCATGGCTACGATGCTCTTTCTTTGGCGGGCGGGATTGATCTTTGGTCACTTGAGATTGACCCTACAGTTCCTCGCTACTAGAATAACCTTAGGAGATTATTATGTTTGGTATTCCTTATAAGATCATGGCCTCAGTTTTAGTTGGTTCTGCGATCATTCTGGCAGTTGTATTTGCCATCGGTATTCCCATGAATTTCATCATGTAGAGTCTTTTTTTCTCATGAATCCCCTTGATCCCGTCGAAAAGCCTCTGAATGGATATTGTAAATTATTACATTAAAACTTTAACAGCTGCCGGAGGAAAACTCCTGCCGGTTGGTGTGTTCCTACTTGTAGGTTATTTTCTCTTTATTAAATTACCTTTTTATTTCATGGTAAAAGTTAACAAGGAAAATAAGCCCAAAGAAGAAGGTTTAAAAGATGTGGCCGTTGAACACAAAACAGCTGAATCAGAAAAAGTTAAAATTAAAGTTGAACAAAACAATTACCAAGAGAAGTTAAATCAAGCGCGTGAAGAAAAAGAAAAACAACAAAAGCGTCGTGAAGAAGAAATCAAGCATAAGAAGAAAACTGAAGGGCCAAAGAAAGCTGCTCCTCCCAGGAATACCCCTGCGGAAGAAATATTTGAAATCCCCGTTGGCCATGTTCTAAACAAATCAGAACTCAAAAAACGATACTTTGAATTACTCAAAATGAATCATCCAGATAAAGTAGCATCTCTTGGAAACGACTTTAAAGTCTTGGCAGAAAAGAAAACCAAGGCGATTAATTCTGCCTATGATGAACTAAAGAAAAAAGCTTCTTAGATTTTTGTAAACTCAGCAAAATGAGTCATTTCTGTCACTATCCCCAATCCTGAACCACTTCGACGAATAGCTAAATCAGTTTGAGAACTAACATCAGCATCGGTCGCTCCCCAAATCACACCAACAATATCACCGGCAGTATTTACGGCCGGGCTACCTGAGTTTCCATGAATGACAGGACAATTCTCAAGGACGAGAGACGCTGAATCATTCTGATTCTGCACTTTGCAATTAAATTCAGTGATACGGGATTCAAAGAAATTTGGATTTTCGATGATATCAAGCCCAGTGTGATCCACTACCCAAGCAGTCACATTGTCGCCAACGGATGCCTTCGCGGTAGAGAGACCAAACGTATTGCCAAAAAATTCCTCTTCAATTTCCATCACAGTATAATCAATCGCCCGTCTCGGATCATTGGCCGACGAATAGTCTTCAAGAGTTTTGATTATTCTTTTGCATTTGGTTTGATGATATCCGTACCCATCATAAACAGCGATGTAAGTATTATTACATTCGGTTAGATTTTCAACACAGTGGTGATTAGTCACCAGCGTCGTTTTATTCACCATAAAACCGGAGCACACATAAGATGCATCAGCATTTGATCGGTTCAAGATCATCAAGCGTGAAACACCTTCCGGGCATGCTTTCCTACCGATGGATCCGCAACTCATAACCTGATTATCCATAACATTGGCAATCTGCTCGGCAGTTATTTTGATGTACTTTTTTCCATTACTTCTCCCCCCTTTCCCGCAGGAAACAGAGAGAAAAAGAAGAGATAAAATGAACAGTAGAGAGGTCATTTTCATGTGATAAATATATAACGCTCAATCACCCGAAATCAACGGTCGGGCAATCGGCAAAATCAGACCCCTAAGACTGAACTCCTAAGGGTCTATAAATACAATTAAAGAAGAAAAAGTGAGATCTGTGGAAATGCCGTGATGATTGCTAAACCTAAAAGCATGACGAATAAAAACGGAAACACGGCCTTAATAACATCTGTCAGAGGCTCCTTAAATATTCCCGAGGCCACAAAAAGATTGATCCCAATTGGTGGGGTTAAATATCCGATCTCTAGATTCACAATCATAATAATCCCAAAATGGA
Source organism: Bacteriovorax stolpii (assembly GCA_945905815.1). Taxonomy (GTDB): domain Bacteria; phylum Bdellovibrionota; class Bacteriovoracia; order Bacteriovoracales; family Bacteriovoracaceae; genus Peredibacter. The sequence goes on from CAMDQH010000083.1 coordinate 2,116, forward strand.
TTGGATCAATTCCATAATGAATCGCCATAGGAGTAAGTATTGGCGCCAGAACCAAAATGGCACTCATGATGTCCATGAAACAGCCCACAATCAAAAGCAGGATATTAACTGCAATCAGAAATCCCAGTTTCGTGGAAATCATAGCAGACATCCAATCGACCATATGCTGAGGCAATTGTTCCAACGTCATAAACTTATTTAAGCTGACGGCAAGAATCAAAATTAAGAAAAGCATCCCTAACATTTCTGCTGTTTCACTGAAAACAGGCAAAAGCTTTTTAGGATTAACTTCTCTATGAAGAAAGACTTCAACGATAACAGCGTAAACAACGGCCACTGCTGCAGATTCAGTCGCTGTGAAAAATCCTGAATATATTCCACCCAATATAATCAAAGGCATCATCAATGAAAGTATTCCTTTCTTAAGATGATGAAGAAAATCAGGCAGAGAAAAATTGGCCTGAGATCCTTTGGGTGCCGCATAATACATATAACCGCAGAGGATAATAACTAGAACTATACCCGGGCCAATGCCGGCCTTAAAAAGATCCACAACACTTACACCGGCCATAATCGCAAAAATAATCATGGGAATACTTGGTGGAATAATAATCCCCAAAGTTCCGCCAGTTGAAAGAGCCCCCATCGCTAATTTTTTGGAATAACCGGCCTGCAAAAGCGCCGGGTACATCAGCGAGCCAATCGCAATTAAAGTCACAGGTGATGAACCCGAAATTGCAGCAAAAACCGCACAAGAAAGAATAGAAGCAAGCCCCATTCCACCAGGTATTCCGGCAGTAGCGGCCTTGGCCACGTTAATCAAACGTTGGGAAATACTTCCCTTCGTCATGATTTGTCCGGCCAGTACAAAGAGCGGAATTGCTAAGAGGATTTCTTTATCGGCCGCATAGAAAATATCACCAACAATCACCATCATGTTTTCACCAGATACGGTGGTGTAACAAATAGCGGCCAGTGATCCCATAATCACAAATAAAGGAAGTCCAAAGAGAATAGACATAACTAAAGCGACAACAACTAATATTCCTGTAGACATTAGTGAACCGCCCCTGGATCTTTCTCACGTGGTGAGAAAATAAAATACAAATAACGTAAACTCATAGAAGTAAATGCATAAGGAATCACTGCCTGAAGCAGCCACATCGGCATATCAATAATGACATTCCGGTCTCCAAATTCTCTCGATTCTAAAACGTAAAGGACTGAGTAATAGGCCATGCAAGCGCAGAAACAAAAAACTATAAAGTTATGAGCACGTAGATAGAAAGGTTTTAATTTTCCGGTCCAGAATTTATCCGCAATTTCCGGTCTTAAATGTTCCACTTTTTGCGTCACTAAGACGGCACCAAGAAATCCGGCCCAAATCATGAGATAAACTGCACCTTTCTGGGCCCAGGGAATTCCAGTTTTGAACATTTCACGTGAACCAACATCCAATACGACAAAAACGGTTAAAATGGCGATCAGAATAGATGCGGCAATACGCTCTATTCTGGTCATTGTATTAAGTATGGAATCCATCATTTTTTTGCCTTAAAAGCTTTTTTGCCTTCTTGGATTAAAGCGAAAATTTTTGCAGCATCACCACTAATATCTTTAACGGCCTGTTCCGCAAGACCTGCAGAGGCCTTAACGAAAGCTGCTTTTTCACTTTCACTAAGTGAGTACGTATTCACTCCTGATTCTTTTAAAACATCAATCAGACTACTGCCTAGTTTTCTCACATTGGCACGGACAACAGCTGCTTGTGCATTACCTGGACCCATCAAGATTTTTTTATCAGCATCTGAAATTTTATCCCAAAACTTTTTGGAATAAATAATGGCACCCGGCTGGTAGATATGATTGGTAACAGAATAGAACTTAATCGCTGTCTGCCACTCTGCTGCAAGTGTAAAGAGTGGTGTATTATCAAACGCCTCTACTACTCCAGTCTGAAGTGCCGGTAGAACTTCAGGAATGGCAATTGCAACGGGAGATGCTTGCATTCTTTTCCAAAAGGCCAAGTGAACCTTTGATTCCTGAGAACGGATCTTAACACCTTTTAAATCTGCTGGTGTTTTAATGAGTTTTGTTTTGTGTCCAATACTTCTCCAGCCATTTTCGGCCCATGTCACCATCACAAAACCTTTAGCGGTAAATAATTTTGTAAATGGAACAAGAAGATAATTATCCAAAACAAAATCGGCTTCTTCAGAGCTTTCAAAAAGAAAAGGAACTTCTAGTAGATCAAGTTCGGGAACAATACTCGCCATCGCGGCACAAGTAAGTCCTCCGCCTTCGATATTTCCACGACGAATTTTTTGCAGAATCTCAAGTTCTCCACCAAGCTGGCCACCCAAGAAAACTTTGATTTTTGTCTGGTTATTGCTTTCTTTAGCAACTCGAACCTTAATCTCTTCAAGTGAATCTGACCAAGGTGTTCCAGCTGGAGCAATTGTCCCAAACTTAATGGTTAATTCTTTTGCCGAGACATTAAGACAAATAAGAAAAGAAAGTAGCGTAATGAGTTTCATGATTATTCCTTAAAAAAGTTCATCCATTTTTTCTAACAGCTTTTCTGCTTTCTTTTTCTCTAAAGCATTTTCAGGGCCAACTTCAGGATGATTATCAAATTTTGAGTTCAGAACTTCTTTCAATGCTTGTTCAAACATTTTCTTGTCACCAGTTTTGGTGAAATAGACATCGGCCATTAGAACTTTTGTTCCCTGATACTCTGGGGCCATCTTAAGAGATTTTTCAAAATGAACGATACTTTTCTTGATGTCTCCACCAGCAAAAGATGGCGCTAAAGCGTAGAATGCTCCCCAATAGCGTGCCGGAGCTGCAAAGAAATAATCAGGCTGAATTTTTTCAACTCTTGAAACCATCGCCTTAATTCTTGTTTTATATTTTAATTGGGCGGCAATCCCAGAAACTTTTGACCATTTCCCTAAGCTCGCAGCTGTCCAATAAATTGCAGGTACTTCAGTTATAGTAAGTGAATCCAGTGAATCTTCTACCGATTTGCCAGCTTTTACGTCTGCTTTAAATTTTGCATTTGTCGCCATGGCCTTTTCACCATAACTTGCGGCCAATTCATAATATTTTTTCTTTTGGTCAATATCTTGAAGATGCGAATCTGCCAAAAAATAATTCCCTCGAGTAAGGTAAACAAGAGTTTCTAAGTCATTCGGATTTACAGAATGCAGAACTTTGAATTTAGCTAAAGCTTCTTCCAGCTTTCCTTGCTCAACTCTGCCTTTCCATAGATCCATTGCCTGTTTTTTTAAGGCCGTAACGTCTGCGCTATTCATGGAAACAGACTCAGTAGTGTTTTCCCATCCGGAATTTCTACTCGCGCAACCTATTAACAAAAGACATATCAATGGGACCAATCTCAATAATTGTTTCATCAGAACTCCTTTGGATGTAGACATCCCTAAGAGCTTAAAGAATTTTAATGGGAAGGCAAATATTAAAGTTTACCGAAGCGCGCCGTAAGCCCAAGTGTGTACTGAGAATCATATTTATTTTCGCCATTGCGAATCAAAGTCACCCCTGCGTTGAGTGCAAAATTCGAAGAAAAGGCCAATTGTAGACCCGTTCCAGCATAAGGATCAACACGAAGCGGGTTATCTTTGGTTTCAGTTACGCCGGCCGTAGTCACTTCTGTTTTTCCCTGTGTCGCCCGGCCTCCGGCCCTTAAATAAAATCCCAGGTAAGATCCAAGCGCCATAGTACTTCTTATCCCAAGGGAGGCCCGCTGGGCCTTATCGTAAACTTTCTGATCCGTTGATGTATAATCCTTGCGAGACTGAGCTTCAGTGTACTCAAGTTCACCAGAAAATAGCGTCACTCCGTAGAGAACTCTCGCTCCGTACATAGTCCGAGTGACATAGCGGGATGGCTCTGGGTAGCGAACCATGGCCGTTTCAACCCCTAGTAAAGGTTCTAAAAGTAGCTTACCGTCAGCGGCTTCTGCCACTTGGTAAAGAATAAGTGAAATGACTAAAACGAAGAATTGTTTGATTGGGTTCATAGAGATATTCTAAGTCTGTTATGGAAGTAGATACAATTGCGGAAAAAACAACCCCTCTTCTCAAAATCATGGTGCTAAATGCCCAAGATCTTTTCTTATTCATGGAAAAACACGACCAGACCTCTCTAGAAAACTTAACCGAAATTAAGTGGCAGCTCATGAGTTCCAGTCTTTTTATGAACAAGTCCAAAGACAAATGTATTGCTCTAGCAAAAACCATTAAGGATGCAGATGCTGATATCGTTATGATGACTGAAGTTGGGGGACATGAATCTCTCGCTAACTTCGCAAAATTTGTCCTGAACGATGAATACACTTCTCTTTCACTTCCTTCAAATTCAGATCGAGGAATTGATTTGGGCTATTTAGTTAAAAAGAAATTACCCTATACCCTGGCACTTCATTCACATATTGATTATGTACTTCCCTTTCCCGCCAAGCGGTTTTCACGAGACGTTTTAAGACTTGATTTAATTCGTGATGAAAAAACAGAAATGATTTTGCTGCTCGTTCACATTAAATCCAAGCTAGACATGCGAAAAGCTGACTTCGAAGGAAGAACTCGCAGGGCCCTTGAAGTAAAAGGACTGCTACAGATTTATCAAAAACTATTGGTCCATCAGGTACCCATTTTGGTCGGCGGAGACTTTAACGGCCACGCTGGGGAAAAGGACACTGAAGAGGAATTCAAGCAGATTTACCAAGACACGGATCTAAAAGACATTGCATTCTTGGCCAAGATTCCGGAAGACGAACGCTTTAGTTACGTTTATTTCACGCGCGGTGGAAACCGATTTGTGCAGCAAATTGACTATCTGTTTATTTCAGAGAAATTTGCTCATTTAATTGAACCTGGGGAATGTTATTTTCCACGTTATAAGAATCCTTCAGGGATTCCGCTGCCAATTCCCAAAAGAATGGATCAAAAAAACACTCTTCCTTCAGATCATTACCCGTTTTTGGCATCATTACGATTATAGTTGCGGTGCATTGTCGTTAATGACTGGCCTTTTAAGAGCAATATGCTATTTTTTATCATCGAAAATCTAACCGAGAGGATACATGGCCTACGACACTAAAAAAGACCCTAAAGACAAAATTCGCATCGATATCTCTGACAGCTTTGGTGTTGAGCGTGCTCTCAAAAAATTCAAACGTCTTTGCGACGCTTACGGAATCGTAAAAGAGTACCGTGCACGTGAAGCCTATGAAAAACCTTCTGTTAAGAATAAATTGAAACTTGAAGCGGCCGATAAACGCAGAAAGAAAACAGACTCAAAATCTCGTGGCTCGAAAAAATTCTAACTTCTAAAGCTAGTTTCAGCATAAAATAAACCCACAGACTAACTGTGGGTTTATTATTTTATGCGCATCTTTACGCCGAAAACTCTCTTGTTCATGCTTTCTTCACTTCTTTTAGTCGCCGGTCTTTATTATCCCGCTTTGAATGGTGGCCCCTTATTCGATGATTACCATTTCATTTTTAATTACCAACCATTCATAGAAAATTACTCCTACTCAACTATTTTCAATAATTTCGCTTGGCCTGTGAGTAATGCCATCCATAAAATACTCTACGATCTTTGGTATCGTGAATATCTGAATTACCACCTTTTGAACCTTGCCCTTCATTTTTTAAATTCATACTTATTTTTGAAACTACTCAAGAAGCTAAACCCTCCCTATGCCAATGTTATTTTTTTACTTTTCCTTATTCATCCTGCAAACGTCATTTCCGTGGCATGGATGGTACAATTAAAAACGCTTCTATGTTTCACCTTTTGTATCACTGCTTTTCTTTTTCTCATTAAATCCATGGACGATAAACGCTATTATCCTCTTTCATGGCTTTCGTTCTTGCTTTCGGTGCTTTCAAAATCAGCATCTCTTCCACTTGGAGTAATCTTTCTGGCCTATGGGTTCAAGAAACAAACCAAGGCACAATTAATTTGGATGCTACCTTTCTTCATCTTATCCACCCATTCATTTTTAAAGACTGTATATAGTCCGGTAACCTCAGAAGGTGTTACCCAGTTGAAAAGCAAGACATATGTAGCGGAGGAATATTCAAAGAAAAAAGAAATTGCTGTTGTTCAAGCGGCTCCGCAAATAAAAGCCCCCGAGGCAAGTAGTGAACTTATAAAACGCTTAAATCTGTTTTTAAAAACTTCACAGTTTTATTTCTGGCAAGTGATCATGCCATTTGAAAGTATTCCTATAAGAGGACCAAATCCCAAACAAAACAGTATCATTGAAATATTCCAGCTCACATTTCTAGTGACAATCGTTTTCATTGCGTGGGGAAATTTAACTGCAATATATCTTATTGCTGGATATCTCATGATTACTCCATTTCTAGGAATAGTCGCTGCTCCCTTTATGAATGTCACTTGGGTAAGTGAGCAACATCTCTATCTGGCCCTACCCTTCTTCCTGTGCTTTTGGATGGAGGTTTTAAACAAGTGGAAATTTAAATATGCCCAAATAATCCCTATTATCTTTATCGTCTTTTTTTCAATCCAAACATTTAAGGCCGCGAAGTATTATGAAAATGAAATCATTTTCTATACCAAATCTTTGGAAGCGGACCCTTACAATCTTCCCATCGTTTTTAACCTTGCAGATAGTTATTTTAAGGCCAATCAACCCGAAGTTGCTATAACAGTCACTGGCCGCATCATAGCGATGGCCCAGGAGAAACCTGAATTAAAGGAAAGTAAATATTTCCCTTATATTATTCGCCTACACGGATCACTTGTGAAAATTGTATTAGGGAAGCCTTAGATATTCATAAGCATAAGAAAATTCGGAAGCACCATTTTTCTTAGCATTGATGAAATGTTCCTCTTTAATCATCTGTCTTAAACGAATGAAAGAATCCGGAAAAAAATATGCAGCATTCACCACGGCCGGTACGTTATCAACCGAACCAATGAAAGCGACTGCAATAATGTAGCCTTTGGTCTGATCAAAATTTGTAACCTCAACAGGAATTGTGTCTTTCATCCACAACATCAAGGCACTAGTACCTAATTCCAAACGGAACTGCTCAATGGCCTCTTTTGTTCCACCCTCTGCAACTGATAAAGGTTTTATAACGTAATCTCTAGCAGCAACCATATCCTTATCCCAATCTACGAAGATGATAATGGTTTTATCAACTACAACTGCTCCACCTTTACCCTGATAAATCATTGGAAAAGATGTGCAGACAATTTTCTCAATTTCAGTAAAACATTTTTTTTTATTATATGCAGCAAGGATACTTTCGGAGGAAATTAAGTCACTGACCTCGACTCGCAGTATCGGACCTTTGTCTACAACGGGAACCGGAGCAGCTACTTTTTCCTTCGCTGGCGCCGCTGTGACCTCAGGCCCACTTTTTCCATTTAAAATTAACTGAAAATAAGCTGCACCTGAGAACAGAATAACAACAAACATTATCATGATCTTAGAATTCAAAGGCTTCTTTGAGTCTGGTTCAACTTTCTTGAGTGTATTTTTTCTTTTTGCAACAGTACTTGACCGTTGTTTCACTAACTCAGAGGTACTACTTTTATTTAAGTCCTTGAGTGAAATCATCTTCGTGCTTTCATTTCCAACAGGATCACCAGTAGAATTTGACGTGTTGAAATCAGAATCAGGCCCAAGTTCCCCAGCATCTTCATCTGACAAAAGAGTCACGAGAACATTAAAGCCCAGACGGACAGGAAAAAAAGAAGTGAATTCAGTGCTACTTCCAGGAACCAAACGATGCTCATTAATGTAACTGCCGTTCATAGACCCCTGGTCAGCAACAAAATATTTCTCATCTCGTACAACAATTACTAAATGTTTACGGCTGATACCTGTGTTATCAATGACAATGTCACAAGATTCATGAGACCCAACCACTATTTTAGGTCGATCCAATGGATAAATTTTTGGTTCACCGTTATCAACTAGAATCTCAATACGCATAGTTTAATATTATTGGATTGTGCCATTTTAAGCCAATAAATTTTCGGGACTTATTTTTAACAAGGAGGTGCAACTAAACTGCTCAGGATATGAATCCATGCGCCTAATATTTGTGGCGCCCCCCACCCTTTGTTCCGACCAAGAATCACCCTATTGAACAATTCTAATGATATCTAACAAACTTGAATTACAATAAAATGATCATTAATGTACTTAGGACACCCTTATGAAAATACTTAAACTGTTCAAAAACCAATCCGGTGTGACCTTGATCGAAAGTATGTTGGCGATCTCCATACTAAGTGTCATTAGTCTAACCGTCGCCACACTCCTAAAAGACGCTGGTGAAGGTGTAAAAACAAACGAAGCAAAATCAGAAATAACTGGTCTTAAAAATATCCTTTTAAGTAATTTCACTGACACTGCAGCTTGTACCAACACTTTCGGACCTTACATCTCACAGGCAAACCTGACCGCTGCGACCGGAAGTGGACTGGTTACTATCCCCTTCATTAAAAATAAAATCAATGTCACTACATACTCAACAGCAACAACCACTGTGCGACCTCTCACCATTACTGGGATGTATTTAACTAATTACGTAGCACTCGCTGGTACTGCTGATCTATTAGTTAAAACAACCTTTCAAAAAAGTAGTACCAAAGTTGTAAACCTCAAAGACATACGTGTTCCGATCAACATGAACATCACTGGGCCTGTAACTGCTCCTGCTCTGAGTGGATGCTCCACCATGGCAGTGGGTGATGGCTGGACGTTCGCAGGAAACGCCGGGACAGTAGATGGAACGGATTACATTGGGACTTCGGATAACGTCCCTCTGAATTTTAGAGTTAATGCTCAAAGAGCGGGAAGGATTGATTCTGTTGGAGTAACGACATTTGGATACCAAGCGGGTAATTCGCCATCATATTTAGGTCATAATATGACAGCATTTGGTTATAAAGCCGCAAGTGGTGCAGTCAGTGGTCAAAATTCAGCTTTTGGATTCCAAGCTCTTATGACTGGTGGTGCCAATAGAAACACTGCGATTGGGTGGGGGGCACTCTCATTAGGGGTGACTGGTATAGACAACACCGCTGTTGGTGTGTCCGCACTTTCGAATAATCAGGGCGTAGAGAACACAGGTTTAGGCCATGGTGCCTTGGCTGCAAATACACTTGGATCTCAGAACACTGCAGTTGGAGCACGAGTTATGCCGTACACTACCAGTGGGAATAATAATACAGCTTTTGGATACTCTATTATGTATGGAAGCAGCGGTTACGCTGGATCAGGAAATACGGCAGTTGGTACGGGTATTATGTACAATAGTAGCGGATCCTGGAATAGTGTCCTTGGAGCAGGTGCCCTTAGCAGAAATAGCACGGGAGCCTACAATACTGCAGTCGGTGGAGAGGCACTTGCAGTTAACACGACCGGTTATAGCAACACCGCTGTTGGTGAAAGGTCTGGACGTTTCAATTCCTCAGGTAATTATAACACTTTTGTTGGAGCTCAGACCGCCCCTAGTTTAGGAACCGGTTCATATAACGTTTTTCTTGGTTACATGGCCGGCACCGGGGTAGGAAACTTATCAAATAAACTTTATATTGAAGCTAGTGGTGCAACGAATCCACTTATCGGTGGGGACTTCAGCGCCGCCGGAAGGTACGTAACTATTAATGGAAATTTGGGAGTTGGAACAACAACAATCGGAACTCCAAGCACTCCGGTCGTTGCAA
>CAMDQH010000084.1 GCA_945905815.1 Bacteriovorax stolpii
TTTCCTGTTATGACCTATTGTATGAACTCGTCAGCCACGAGTCCTGCTGGTCATATCTATTCTTTAAGTCAGTTTACAGGGAAGAGAGCAAAAATCATCAGGGAACTGAATCTCCTGGCCCCGGCGAAGTATTTTGCAGATGAAATTCAAATGGTTTCCTGGAGTCTTCAGAACGGTATTTCTTATGAAAAACTGGGTAAATTGGGACGGGAGATGGTTGATAGCGTAATCCCTCACTACAAATCGGAGCTTAAGGAATCCTTCCTTACCCGGATAGAAAAAAAGTGGAATCAGACCTCAAGCTTATCTGGAGGGATACTGCCTTCATTTAAAGAGAGTGTTGGAAATCTCGAAGAGAATCTTGGAGAACTAGGAAGAAGAATCCGAGAGATGCGTGAGTTTGGGGAACGTCTGCGTGAGTTTGACTATAACTATGCCCGGCTTAGTGAACTGATCGATACGCAAACTCTTTCAGAAGTAAGAAGTGAAACGCCTTGGTCTAAAATCTCAAATAAGGTGTATGCCAGATTCATCACAAAAGGAAGCTTTGGAGAGATTGGCTATATCCAGGTCAGAGTGCTTACAATGGATTCTGGTCGAGAGATAAATTCAGAAAATAATAAGCGAGAAGTTTTAGATATTGCTTCTTTAATCGCTAATCCAAACTCAAGCGACATACAGCCGCTTTCATTTTCTCCTTTGTATGGATTTGGAGGGACGATTATCCTTACCCCTGCATTGAGCTGAAATACTCTTGCCGGAGTACTTTTATTAGCGGCAGTTTTAAGTGCAAAATATATTGATTGGGATGCCTTCCTTGATCTTCAAGACCTTCTACAGGATTCGAATGATCGTGATGTTCAGAAGGAAATTGAAAGAGGTAGGGAAGCTCTCAGAAAAGAGCATGATATCCCTGAGGAGCCACTTAAGGAAGCTGGAATAATCTCTGGGAAAGATAAAAATACGTCGAAAAAAGAGAGTGGCAAGGTTCGAGAATACCGAAAACAAGGTGGAGAAGAACAACTTCAAAGTGATTTTGATAAAATTGAAGGAACTTCTTCAAAAGCTGATGATGGGATTGAGACTAAAACACTTCCTGATGGAGCAACGATTGTAAAACGTCCAAGAAAAGGTGAAGATCCTGCGACTTTAGAAGTACAACCTCCTAAAGGTGATGCTAGACATCCTAATTCTAAAGTAAGAGTAAAAGTGAGGTATTTATGAATCCTAAAGCCACTTTAAAAAATAGCATTCAATATGAATATTGGGAAACGCCTGTTGTTGACAGCGAGGATCTATGGCTTGAAAGAATTCTTTACGGCCAGGATTATGCATTTTTCTTTTTTGTAAAAGATTATTCCCTACCAGAAAATGAATTTTATGTTCTCACTATTGATGGATATGATCCTTTTAGAATTACTGAAGAAGGATTGGGCTGGAATGTCGTTGGTGGACTTCTAAAGAATAAACTTCCGTCAAAAACAGAAAAAGGGAGAACGTACAAAGTATGGAATACGGATTTTGCTATAAAAACCGTTGGAGCCTCTCTTCTCAAGACGAAGGAATATGAACAACACGAAAAATTTCAGTATGTGATCCGTACGAATGATACGTGGATTGAGTTTGTAAGTTTTGATACGCCCATATGGGAACATCATAAAAATGTGGAATTTGATAAACTTGTCATGGAATATCTAAAAAAAGAACCGTGGGAGTAATGAATCTTGATTGTGATAAAAATTACAAAGCTTTCTTCATCGGATGGCGAGATGAGTTCGCTATCTGGCCACTTTTAAAAAGACATCACTATTTCACAATGGAAATTCATTAAGAGTGCATCATACAAATGATAATTTACGAGGGGTTTCTGTGGTATTCAGGCCAGAAAACACCCTTCGAATGAAGGGAGAGTTTCTGGAGAGGGTGTGTCGTCGCGGGCACTTTTAAATCCCTCACCAGTTTTTTAATCATACCAAGTACTGAGAAAAGTTCAACCGTCTGTTTTAGTTCGAGATTTTCGCTCTGGGGTTCTTATTTTTAAATGAAAAATCAAGACATTGAACTACACTTTCTATGATACTGGTTCGTAAATCCTCCGCTAAGGGGCACCAAAAAAAGCCTCCGTTTAACCCACGTTGGCTTTTTTTTATCAAATCTGAATTTCCTAACCACCGAAAACAAATCCAATTTGAAGACTTTATTTTAAAAGTGTTATTCCTGCAAAAATAATTTTTGGAGGGAATATGAATTTTGAATTAGAGCAAATTAAAGAAATGATTTACATGATTCGTGGTCACAAAGTCATGTTTGATACTGATCTTGCAAATCTCTATGGAGTTGAGACGAAAGTACTCAATCAGGCAGTTAAAAGAAATTTGAGAAGGTTTCCCAGCGACTTTATGTTCCAACTTTCAACTGAAGAGTATGGCCACTTGAAGTCACAATTTGTGACTTCAAGTGAGAATTGGGGTTGAAAACGCAAGCAACCACTTGTTTTTACCGAAAATGGAGTGGCCATGCTGTCAGGTGTTCTTGGCAGTGATCGAGCAATTGACGTTAACATTGCTATCATGAGGATATTCACAAAACTGAGAAGTTTTTTATTGCTGGAAAAGAATTTGATCAATCGAGTCGATCAGTTAGAGGGCGATGCAGGAAAAATGTTTAAGATAGTTTTTGAAAGGCTGGACTCGCTTGAAGAAATGATTACTCCAAAATTGAACCTTAACCGAAAGAAAATTGGGTTCAAAGTTAAAAACTAATATATTCAGTTCAAAAAACGCTTCCGTTTAATTCACGGGTACTTTTAGTAGACAGCCCATTCCTTTATTAGTGAAATAACCACTATGGCCAATTACAAAACCGTCAAAGACATTGAATCAAAAACTTGGGATGCCATTATCATTGGCTCGGGCATGGGTGGTTTAACCACTGCCGCCGCCTTGTCACGCACTGGCATGCGCTGCCTGGTCATCGAGCAGCACTATGTTCCCGGTGGATTCACGCATGATTTTCAGCGCAAAGGTTTTACCTGGGATGTAGGTGTTCATGCCGTTGGTGCTTTGGCGCCTAATCGTCAACTTAGAAATATGTTCGACTATATTTCTGAGGATCGCCTGAAGTGGGAATTTTTTGGTGATACCTATGAAACGTTTCGCTTTCCGGGAAATGAAAAATTTGTTTTTCCAAGTGATAAGAAAAAATTTCGTCAAGCGATGGAAGATTATTTCCCAAATGAAAAAGAATCTATTCGGAAATATTTCCAATATATCGATCAAGCCGCCAAAGAGATGTCATTTTATTATTTGGCAAAGGCCATGCCAACACCAGTGATGAAGTTCATGAATGCCACAGGTAGTGGTGGTAAAAAATGGCGGGCGAAACTTACTGAAGATGTTTTGAATGAATTAAATCTTTCCGAGAAATGCCGGGCCGTCCTTGTTTCTCAGTGGGGTTATTACGGCGACGTTCCCAAGGATTCAAGCTTTGCCATGCAAGCAATGGTGGTTAAGCACTTTCAGTATGGAGCTTATTATCCGATTGGTGGATCATCCATGATTGCCAAAGAGATTATCGAAACGATCCGTAAGACTGGCGGAGACGTGGTGGTACGCTCTGCCGTTAAAGAGCTTATTCTTGAAAATGGCAAATGTGTTGGTGTAAAGGCCACTCACCGTGATGGATCTTATGAGTTTCGTTCTCCCATAGTTTTCTCGGCAATTAGTGCGCTAAGTTTGGTCCGTCATCTTATTCCAGAAAGCTATCAACAAATTCCTTGGGCACAAGAGCTTAAAAGTTTTCATCAAACACCTCCCCATGTTTGTCTATATCTTGGTTTTGAAGGCGATGTTGAAAAAGCTGGAGCGACTCATTCCAGTCAGTGGGTTAACCAGACATGGAACATGAATCAAAAATACTGGAACTGCGAAGATCCAAAAGCTCGCCCTCCGATTCTTTTTGTATCTTTCCCCTCGATCAAAGATCCTGCGCATGATCCAACTGAAATGAAAAAGCATACAGGTGAAGTAGTCACTTTTGTGAATTTTGAGCTCTTTAAAAAATGGCAAGACAGCAAGCGCGGTAAACGCCCAGAAGAATACGATGAATTAAAAAAGAATATAGAAGAAAGAATCTTGGCCGAATTTAAAGAAGCTTTTCCTGAACTGGCAAAACTGATTATTTATCATGAACTCTCAACTCCGCTTTCCACCACTTTTTATGTGGATACTCCGGAAGGCGCGATTTATGGTTTGGAGCATACACCTAAAAGATTTCTTTCCACGCATCTTCAGACTAGAACGCCTATTCCTGGTCTTTATATGTCGGCCAGTGATGTTGCGACTGGGGGAGTTGCTGGAGCGATGACAGGTGGGATGCTGGCAGCTGCGACGATCAAACCGAAGTTGTTTCTTAAGATGCTTTAGGAGGACTATAAACTCTGATCATCTTGAATAAGAAGGCGAGAATAAATAACAGGATCGCCGGAACAACGAAGAATTCCATCTTCACTGGTCTAACGGTCATATCCCGTTCACTTTTATTTTTCCCTTTTACTCCTGAGAAGAATTCTTTCATTTCATCAGTTGGTAAACTGTAAGTATTCACCATCCAGTATTTTGCTTCCGGAATATCAGCGACTGCTCGTTTAAAAAAATCTTCATTGACCTTGGTAATAACATCTTCGCCTTTAAATTTTTTGTAACCAAAACGAAAGCCTTGTCTGTCATCAAGTGGAATCCTTCCTCCTCTTTCAGTCCCTATCCCAACAAAAGCTAATTTAATTTCTTTTGGAATTTTCAAATTGAGGGAGCTAGCGTTTTCTTCACCGTCAGTGATTACAAGTATATTACCCATAGGGTTTTTGCTGACTTCTTTGAAGTACTGAATAGATTCTTGTATCGAAATACTGATGGCAGAAGATCCATTTTGATTCTTCAAATTCTTGATACTGTCTAAGCGAGCATCAATAAGATCAAGATCGGACGTAAAGGGAACGATCTTTTTTTGAATTTCTGCAAAAGCAACTATCGAAATTTGCTGGCCAGCCGCCTTGCGCGCAAAATGCTTTGCCACAAGTACGGCCTTACTGAGTCTGCTGGGTTGGACGTCTTCTGCTAGCATACTGGCCGAAGTGTCGATGAGAATGATCGTTTTTGATTCAGGAATTTCGACTTTTACTTTTTCATCCGGGCCTCTAGGGTCCAGTAAGGCCAAACTAAGTAGAAAAATGGCACCAATATATAAAAGACTTGAAAAATAATGAAAAAAACTTCTTCCATAAAACCAATAAAGCTTAACCAGTTTAAAATATTTTCTCTCTAACCAAAACAAGGTGATTGAAAAAAGAAAAATGCCAACGAGGATGTAGGGAAGAAGATCTATTCTCAGAAAATTCATACTACGTCCCTTAGAGCAAACTTGCGAAGTAACTCGGCACCAATTAAAAAGACGATTCCGTAGAGCATGAATTTATAAAAGAGTTCTTCATAAACAACTTGTTCGTTTTTTTCAATTTCAGTTTTCTCTAGTTTATTAAGGTCATCCAAAATATCTTCGAGGGCCTTTTTACTCTTGGCGGGATAAAAGTTTCCATTTGTCATCTTTGCTATTTCTTTTAGCGTATCAAAATCGATCGAGCCGCCGGGAATTCTCTGATATTGGGTACCAAAGATACCGTTACCCACTGGGATTTTTGCATCATTGTCTGTTCCAAATCCAATCGTATGAACTTTAATCCCATATTTTTTCGCTTCTTCCGCAGCTTGTGTCGGGGTAAGCGTTCCCACATTCGCCACACCATCCGTTAGCAAAATGATAATTTTATTTTTGGTAGGGCTATCCACTAAGCGCGCCACTGAAAGTGCCAGACCATCCCCGATATTAGTTCCGCTTCCCAGATAACCAATACTGATTTCTGCTAGGACCTGATCCAATAGTGAAGGATCGGTCGTTAGTGGAAGAAGAGTAATAACTTTTTCGGAAAAGAGCACAACTGAAATTCGGTCTGTTGGTCTGAGCCTCGCAAATTCCCGAACCTTTTCTTTCATTGCTTCGAGTCTGTTTGGTAAAATATCGTCGGCCAGCATTGAGCGAGAAACATCCAAGCACATAACGATGTCATTTACTTTAATTTTTGCCGAAGAAAATGTTTCAGGTCTTCTTGGTTGCATCAGTGAATATGAGAGGAATGCCCAGCCTACCAACCCAATTGAAAGGATCAAAAATCTTAATAATCTTCTCCAAAGGACAGGCTTGCCATGATTTTGTGGAGCATATAGATGAGTTTTCTGAAAAATTTTAAAAAAATCGAGCAGCCAAAAAACCGCACCAACTATGCCTACGGCCGCAAGATATACGTTCTTATATTCCATAGTAGTAATGATAGGCCTAGAGGCCCATGATTAAAAATGAAAAATCTTATAGGTCCTGAAGATTTTTAAGGATTTCTGGAACCTCTGAAAGATTAAGTTTTGCTCTCTTAATCAGAATGATCAGGTTTTTCTGAAGGATTTTTCCCTCTTTCATTTTTTCGCAGCCTAAACCTTCAAGAGGGTCAGTGATAGTGTAAACAGAAATATGTTGAGGCCATAGGTTGGTCTCTTCATTACTTCCACCTGCGCAAAGTGGAAAGAAGTGATCAATTTTATAACTGCTGCGAGTTTTTGGATCTAATTTGAAACCGAGTTGGTTTCTGTAATTTTCAAATATCTCGCCTTTAAGCTGCGATGATACGTCTCTTTCGCAATAGGGGATCTGTTCAGCATATCTGTATGAGCTGGCCCGCTGGCAGAGTGAACCAGGAGTCAGTTCTGGATTTGGTCCCTTGGGATAGTCGAGAGCATAGGCATTGAAGGCAAAAATAGTAAGGATAAAAAATAAACAATGCTTCATTTAAACTCCATTAAAAACTTTTAAACAATGTATTGAAAAGTCCCTACGTTGGTCAAGAAAATCTTATGTCACGATTAAGTTAAGCTTATATGACGCTTATATGAATATCTCATTAAATAAATCCGCTAAACGCTGACCACCCAATAAAAGTCTCGAATTCATGGTGCCGTCGTTACGAGCGAAATATCCTTGATCAATAATAATTGGGCCATCTTCAACAGCATCGAAGATATATATTTGTTTTCTTACGGACATATCTTCTTCAATTATTTGTGCCAATTGTGTTTCAGACAGAATGAACGTGGAGTTTATTAAATTGTGCCCCTGAAGATAGCGAGCGTATTCAAGGTAAGTCATTCCATGTTTTTTAATCATGCCATTATCCCATAGGGAGTGGAGATTCATGTTTCTTCCTTCAAAGGTCACTTCAATCTCATTTCCGCCACGATCGGATGGACGTCCAACGTGAAGTGGCTGATGAATATCCCCCATAAAATGAACAATAAACATAAAGGCCTGTTGCTTTTCCAGGGTGCTTGCGGAGGAAGATTTAAGCACATTAACCATTTGAGTAATGGCAGTAATAATGTCACCGGTTGGGGCATGGGGAGCCGTTTCATAAGTTTCATCGTCAGCAATGTCTACAAAATGCCAAGATTTTGTATGAACCCATTCTGGTTTGCTTTTAATTGAATCGGCCCAATTACTTACCTGAGCTAAATTTTGTCCAGAAATGAGAATATCAATTGCTTTTTTTGCTTGAATGGAAAGCTGATCTTCTGCGATTTGTGCCACGATTTGGTGACCAACCGGTCCCCACGCCATAACGTTTTGAATCATTAAAATAGCGCTCAAGAGGTATAAAATCCGTTTCATAAACCAGCCTTGTTAACTGAAACGGTAAATGAGTGCGTGAGAGTCGTCAAAGTTTCAACACGGCCAGTAAGAAGAAGTTAGAATGGGTCTTTAATGTATTAACTTCTCGTGATGCTTAAGCCTTTATTTAGACAAAATGTCACTGAGCATGCGAGAAAAGCGGCCAGACCCAGGGCACCACCAAAACCTTTTAAGTCTGGTATCAAGAATTGAAAAATCAAACAAAAGAATAAGCTCGCGGCCCCAAGCTGATACCGAGAAAGGCGCCTTGGTTCGGTTAATCCCACAAAAGTAGAGCCGAGAAAAACTGCATGAAGTGTTGGAATAATTTCCATAGAGAAGGGCAGGGTAAACAAAATAAAGGAAAGAGTTAAAAAAGAAGATGCACGCACACTCCCAATGTTTTTGTTGAACACCAGTGTGTGAGTCGTATGAGTCGCAAGTTGAGAAATGATTAAAATGACCCAGAAATTTACCATAACCCTCCCGTAAAAACGAGAAGAAGCGAAGAAAGGAAAGCTATAACACCGAGCTTCCCACCAAATCCATTCAGGTAAGGTTTACTTAAAATATAGATTGCTGATCCAGAAAGTGAAATAAAAACGATGTGCAAATGACTAGATAAATATTCATGCGAGCACATGCCTGCAAAAGCTCCCGCGTAAATAACCGATGCGAAGACACTCACAAAACTTCCCAAGAATCCCACTATGGCAGCCGACAAAACGGGAGACATTCCAAAAGAAGTCTGCAGAAACCAGCAGCTTAAGCAGGCAAGGTAGAAGGCCAAGAATGTTAGACTAAAAGGCTTCATGGGTATAGTTGCCATATATAATGGGCGTATTTTTTTTCCAGTTAATTCAAAGCTACTAACAATCTAGCGTATTTGTCTTAAAAGATCGAGAGAATGAAAATCTCTCACTGATCCAAGAACTTGCTCCCTTATAATTCATAAATGAAGTGCATGCCCTACCTAGTAATCATACTATCTATCAATGTCTATGCTGAAGCTGAGCGTCCTCCTACTTGCGTGAGTAAAAGCTATAACTATACCGGTCCCTACTACAGCGATAGCTATCAAATGCCTGTTAAAGAGGGTGCGCAATCATGCCAGAAACGAAAAGCTATTGATGCTGTAAAACTAGGTGAATTACATAAAGCCAATCGGGAACTTATAAGTCTTCAGATCGATAAGATGTTGAATGACCCTAATTGTAAAGATGTGCACGACAAAGTGAACATGTATCGTGAAAAAATAAAAAAACAAAAAGAAAAAACAGAGCAAGGGTTTAAGGTTGTAACAACTTACTTTGAAGCTACAAAACATTTGTGGGATATTCAAAGGCAGTACGCTTATGCAGCAGCTTACAACACGGCCTGTTCAGCTGAGCGTAATAGCGAAAGCTCATTTATAGATTTGGATACTATTAATCATATTCTGCCTTCAGCAGGGGCCAAAGTAACAATGGTAACTAAGGGCAATGAGTTCGTTGACGATTGTTCGGATGTTAAAGCGAGTGGAGGCGAGGACCTAGAAGGTTTTACTGTTTCTATGAAAAAAGCCAAGGGGACAGACTTTCAAATGCTTTTTGAACCTTATGGAATTCCTGATCAGGTAACCCTGAAGACCAAAACCGGTGCCGTCATTTATGATTCTGGTTGTATAGGATCATCTGGTGCAGCTGACGAAGATTTAAATCTTAAAATTCCTCTTTCAAAACTGTCTGGCGATAAAGAAGTAGTTGTAAATATTCTTAACAATTGTTCTGATTCAAGTAAAAAAAAGATGGGTGTGTGGGATCTCTCGATTAAGTGCGAGCAAGAAAGCACAGGGCTTTGTGCTGAACCCAAACGAGAACTGGCAGAGCTTCTCAAAATAGAAGTGGGATATTATAAAAATTTCATGGATGCCAATGCGACTGAAAGACACTGTTTTGAACATTTTGATGAGGATATTCTGAAAGAGATGGAGAAGTTTGGATTATTTGTATTGGAAGGTGGCACCATGTCCAATGGGCTTTGCGAAACCTTTGATGTCGAATGCTACAATCAAAAAGCCGAAAATGCTAAAAATGAAAAATTGTTTTCGCATACTGTACCAATGATTCCGGCCGTACAAATACCTAGACCAGAAGAATCACCCTGCGATAAACAACGACCTCGTTTGAGTGAATCTGTTTTAAAGCTGGCAAGTTGGGCCATTTGTACGACAGGCAGACAAAAACTTGGTTTAGAATAAATTAATAAAAGAAAAAGCCCTTCGCATCGATATAATATTTACGTTTAGGAACTTCTTTAAATTCAAATTTTCCATCTTGATCTGTGCTGGTGACATGATATGAGGCAAATGGCTCTATTGAATAGGTGAAGCCTTTCTCATCAATTGAATAGAGTTTTACCGGCCCATTTTTTGTGGCAAATGAAATAAGATGAGCACTGCCGTTTCCATATAAACCTATCTTTGAAATTGATTTCTCTTTAATCATTGTGTTGACTGAAAGTAGAGGTATGTTGCCATTCTTATTTTCAATATAATAGATATCCTTAGATATAATGACCTTAGCATTTGCTGTTGCAGATAAGAGAATCGAAAGTACGAGGAGAATTACAAACGTTTTCATTTTTATATCCAATTGTTTTATCTTGTTAATATGGTTAATTCCAACATCGGCATAAGGTTAGTAACCTTGGCCGAAATGGAAGTCTCAGTTGATCCTACTTTTTCGTCCTTGAGGCTGAGTGTATGATAATGGATGGCGGCACCCAGTCCAATCATTCGTGAAAGCTTAAAGCGATAACCAAGTCCAAAACTTGTGCTTGATCCAGAGACCTCGGTCGAAGTAGCGGTCTTTTCTCGGTCACCTTTAGCATACGGATTCCATTCCAAAGTAAAGTATGCACGCATCTCTTCGTTGAAAAAATATGTCAGGCGTGGGCCCATTTCGAGCATTTTATAAGTCTCTTCATCATTTACTTTAGTAAGCGATGAATTCCATGAATTTAAGTTCCATCCAAAGAAGAGAGTGTTCTTACTATTTATCGATCCACCCAAGAAAACTTTATGGAAAGTACGATTTTTTTCGTAGTTGTCATTTGTAGAGTCATCTTTTTCGGAAGAATAATTTAGCCCGTATTGCAGCATCATTTTTGCCTGCGAAATTGAGGGAATTAGCAGGGCCAGTAAAAGGAGGATTTTCATCCTTATATGATCTCAATGTCTAAGTTATTAAGGTAGGCGGCAAAAAAGGGCCTAGCATAGCACTTTTACAAGCAAAAACAGATTGGAACTCATTGCTAAAACGTACGCCAAAAATCGAAATGTGACGTTGCCAGCAGTGTAAGCGATATAGTGAACCAGTCGGGCGAAAACATATAGTCCTGCAGCCCAAGCTGTGAGGTCGTTAAACTTATTTAAAGTTCCCAGTAAAATAATTGCTACCACAAACCCTGGGTAATAATCTTTCAGGTTTGAGTACGCACGTTCAGCTCTTGCTCCCCAAGGCGCTAATTCTTTACCGATCAAAGGACTTCTATTGGATGCCAGCCACTTTCCGCCAAATGATCTGAGTTTGGCGACACTTGATGGGAGCCATGCGAAAAGAAAAAAGAATGTCATCAAAACGAGCATTTTATATTCAAAGTTCATAAAGACCTCTTTTTACATTAAACAATATCTTAGCTTAGCTTTCCTAACGTATTCCTAACAAACAAATTCGTTCGAAAAGTATAAATAGGTTAAGTACAGTTTTTTAAGGGAGAAATATGAAAGCGTTTATTTTATTGCTACTTGTCCTCGCTTGCAGCGCTCACGCTCAAGAGCAAGGAACTTCCTTGGCGCAAATGCAAAAAGTGGTTAATGATACGCTTGGGTCTAAATGGTATGAAAGAATTCAATTAAAAGGTTACGCTCAAATTCGCTATAACCGTTTTTTTGAAACAAATAGTAATTTGACTAACTCTTCCAG
>CAMDQH010000085.1 GCA_945905815.1 Bacteriovorax stolpii
TTAACAATACTGCCTTTGCCATTTTTTAGCATTTCTGGAATTTCATATTTCATACATAACCAGGTACCTTTTAGATTAATATTAATCGTTCTGTCCCAGTTCGCACTTGTGCACTCTGTTGTGGTGGAAAGTGTTCCTTCGATTCCGGCGTTATTAAAAGCACAGTCTAAGCGTCCATATTTTTCAACAGTTTTTGCGATTTTGTTGTTTGTGACTGCCCATTTTATGTGTCTGCGCTTTTGTGAATGATCATTTAGACGCAAAGGTCTTAAAGACACTATTTGAAAAAGGCATGCCTCTGACGAATGAAGTCATCATTCCTAAAACATGATAGATATCATGTCTTAGTATACACAACAAAGATAAACTGACTTTAGCTTAAGCAATGGATTTTATATGAACTTCGCAGAAAAAGTTGTTGTTGCAGTTGGATTGTCTAATGACATGACTGATATGTTAAGGCCAATGCACGAGATGGAATTTCTTGCTAAAAGCGAAATTCATTTTGTTCACATTTTTAATACAACTAATTATACAACTGTTTTTTCTGATTTTCCTATCGTCTATCCTATTGAAGCCGATCTAAAGGGAATAGATGAATCTGTTTTAGCCTTTCTAGCAAAGGCTGCTAAGGCCGTTCTACCTGAGAAATTCCAAGG
Organism: Bacteriovorax stolpii; assembly: GCA_945905815.1. GTDB lineage: Bacteria > Bdellovibrionota > Bacteriovoracia > Bacteriovoracales > Bacteriovoracaceae > Peredibacter. Next base: position 660 of record CAMDQH010000085.1, read on the forward strand.
CAAGATTATATATAAATGTTTTTTTGATCCAAGTCCTAAATCAAAGTTTAGTGATTATGTGAAAGAATCTAAGGCCAATCTCGTAATAGTACCGAAAAGAGAAAAAGTGGGTTTTTTTGAAAGCTCTTTTGCTTATTATGTAAATAAACATACACATGCCAATATGATTCTTTTAAAAAAGAACTAAAATGAAAATTACTAAGCTTATCATTGCAGTAAGCCTTGAAATAGAAACTCATGGCGCCCTCATAAAGCTAAAAAATATTAACATCGATTTCGATTGTGAGATTCACCTTGTTCATGTGGTCCCTGTCATTTTATACGCACGCGGTTTGCATCTTTCTGCACTGACTTACCCCCTGATGACTGAACGACCTAAAATCGAAGAAACCATTCTTGGAAAACTTGCAGACGTTAAAACAGAAATCTTTCCTAATCATAAAAACGTAACGTTGAAATGTATTTTTGATGGCAATGAAAAAATGGCGTTTTGTGATTATGTTGAACATCAGCAACCCGATCTTGTTGTTGTTGCTACCCGTTCAAAACATGGTATCTCAAAATTCTTTGACAGCTCTTTTGCTCAGTTCCAATTGGGACACTCGAGTTCTAGTATTCTTGTACTAAGGTAGAATTACTTAATTCTTTGCTTTTTCTTAAGCCTATGCCAGTTAAGCCCCTCTACGTACCAACTGGTTTTTATATGCCCTATGATGCTAGTTCCGTTTAAAGAAGTTGTTTCTGTTGGAAATCTTCAAGGCGAAACATACGATTTCTTCATATGAGGATTTAGATTTTCAACATTTGAAAGGCCATAATCCCTAAAACAATTGATCCTAATAAGTTAACAATTGGTCCAAACTTTTTAGAAAGCTTCCTAGCTAAATATAGCCCAATCATGGTGGTTGCAAATGCCCAAATACCAATCGAAATAATGAAGGGAAGAATTGGCTTACCTGAAATACCCAGGCCTATCCCATAACCAAAAGCATCTAAACTTGTGGCAAAAGACACGAGTAGAACCTTTCCGAAGCTATGAAAATCCAGTTTCTCTTCTTTGACTTTTTTTGAGAGCAAGTCATGAATACCTTCATATGCCATATGAAGGGCAACTAGTCCCAGTAAGATAAAGGCAATCCAATGATCAATTGCAGAAAACTTGGCTATAACATGCGTTCCGGCCATGGCGCCAATTAAGGCTACAAGTGCTTCCGCTGCACCCGAGGAAGCTGCAAATTTAAGGGCATCTTTTCTGGAAAAAGGACGGAGCCCCATAGCTACTGCAGCCGAAAAAGAATCAGCACTTAGAATCAGGCCAACGAGGAGAACTTCATAAAATAATGACATGTTAATGAGTATACATAATTATTTTGAATAAGAAGAAATTAACAAGCAATGCCTTTAATTATGGCATAAAGTTCTGATTGTTCGTCTGATAAACCATAGCTAGATCAGTTCGATCGCTGTTGCAGTGTAGTTTTCATTTAAAAAGAGGCTTCGATGCCCTAAAACATCTCTCCCTTTAGCGATTCGTATGATTGATTCTTTGCCACGTGATTCACAATGTTCGTAATCAATGTTTTTTTAGGTTTCAAAGTCAGTCCCTGCTATTTTCTTTATCATTCGAAAAAAACTGACTTGTGTCATTATATAAAGGCTATATTATGCCAACTGTCTTAATTGAGGATTGCATCAGCGCAATTCTTAAAAAATTAAAGGATAACTTAAATACCCATTCCCATTGGTAAAGTCGTAATTTTTTCTCGAAAATCTTTTTTTAAAGGTAAATGATGAAAAATAATTTGCGGCTTTTGATTACGACTTTGTTTTTTTCCTCTGTGGCGCTCGGTTATAGTTCCCACGATGAAATTGTTAAAGAATTTGTCCACCAAGCTAGTTCTCCAAGTAGGATTTCAATAAAACCTGCCTCTATGGGTCAGTTTATAATTCCAAGTTTGAGCGAAGTTATCCCAAAACATGTGCAGCAAAGGTTGCGAAGTATTCCCGCACAAGGGGAACCGTCATTTGATGGTCTGAAAGGTAAAGACTTACGCTATCGTGATACTCCCATTATCTCACAACTTGGCGCTAGATGTTCGGCGTATGGGCTTACGGCCAGTATTGAAAACTTGCTAGGAGCTCCACAATTGTCCAAACTTTCGGAGAGTCATCTTTGGTCTCAGTACCGAACGTATAGCAGCTTGAGTGCTGTTGATGCAGCAAAACGAATGTCGATTACTGAATATGGGATGTGGCCTAAAGAAAAGAAATCCCCCTATCCGGGTTGGGAAGCTAAGGCCCATACCAGTTTAAAATATATTACCTCCATTGATGATAATGTTCTGAATGCCGTCAAAGCACTTGATGAGGGGCGGCCTGTTTATTTAGGAGTTAGTGTTACCACGTCAATGCAAAGTTGTGTTGCCGTCCTTGATCCGGACTCTCCTGACACTGGTGGAGGTCATGCCGTCAATATATCCGGCTACGGTATAGATAAACGTGTGCCTGGCGGTGGTTATTTTATTATAAAAAACTCATGGGGTGCGGAATGTGGAGATAAAGGCTATCAATATATGCCGTTTAATTACTGTATTCGTAGAGGAAGTTCTTACTGTATTATGTGGGATATTCAAGGAGTTAAAACTGCATTCCCTGGTGTTCCAAGTATTGAGCCCGAGATTCCTCTCTTTGACATGAGTAAAATAAAAGTACGTATGTCATTTTACAGGCCTTGGTACTCAATGTACCGGACGGTTTTAATAGATATTTCCGGGGATAGCTTGCATGCGAGTCAAATAAAAGATGTTTCCTATTCAATTGATAATGGAGCATTCACTAGGCCAGTTGAGATTGATATTGACTCTCTCAAATTGTCATTCACAACCAAGTCAGCGTCCCATGATATCCACCTACGATTAAAGTTAAAAAATGGAGCGACCGTTGAGAGTAGTCATCGCTGGAGTATGTAATTAACTTCCAAAAGATGGGTCATCTTCTTAATTGGCATAATTACAATTATTTAGCAGTGGATTCCTGCAAGCCCTGAAAAAAATTCCCTCAATCTTCATTTTGGCCAGGATTGGAGTATCCTGTCCTTCTTTGTGGAGGATTTTTATGAAAATTTTAATTATAGCAATAATGTGTCTAAGCATGAGTGATCTTCGTGCTCAAACTGAAACTCAGGTGCTTAATTCAGAGACGATTAATGTAGACGGATATGTTAAAGAAAAACCAGCGACAGATGGCGAATTGGAAAGCCTTCAAACTGAAATACAAAAACAAAAAGAAGAAACAGTTCTTAACAATCAAAAAGCAAAGTCTTACCAGGAGCTTTCAAAATCTGTTGAGAAGTTATCTGAAACTACGGAAGAATATCTATTAGAGAAAAAAGCTGCCCAAGCAGAAATAGCTAACTATAACCTTAAGGTTAAATGTCTTAATGCTGAGACACCAGGACCGGAATGTGACAAATTTGTTCGTCGCCGCTAATTATTTTTTAAAGTTGAATTTATCAGGACTTCTCTTCGCATCGTTTCTTGCTTTCTTCGCCATTTGAGTGGTTACAAAAGAGAGATCTTTCTTCTTTTCATCTCTTTTTTCATTAATTCTGCTTACACTTGATGCCTTAAGTGGTGTTGCATATTTAACTTTTATGGTTCTTCCATCGAAGTTTTTTTGATCTAATGCTTCAATTGCATTCTTGGCCTGGGCGGCATTGGACATTTCTACAAAAGCCATCCCTCGTGATTGGTTCGTGGCCGGTTCTACCACAATCTTAATGTTTTTAATTTCGCCGAATTGGGCAAACATGCTTTTTATGCCGTTTCTATCTCTTTCATAGCTAAGGTTACTAATATAGACGGTATTTTGGGTGTTATCTTGTGTATTCATAGGCAGTTATGTAACAGCTTAATCTTAAGATGTCTCGGGGGATTTGTAATTCTTACAGATTAAAGTTTCCCAGGGGCCAGTGTAAGTATACATTTGAGCCATGAATCATTTTATTAAGTCCTGTCAGAAAATAACTAAGCTTGGTGATGAATTTATAGCCCAACATGGGCCTTTAGAATTTCACAAAAAGGCCCACGAGCTTTTAATTTTGGCCCGTTTACCCGATCTTTTTGACTTTAAAGAATTGGTTCATAATAGTTTTGATTCTGATTTTAATAAGAATCAGAATTATGCATCCGCTCAGTTTAGTGATCTCCCCATTACAATTGTAAATGGCGAGAATTGTTTTCTTGATTTGTATTTTTGGAGAAGAAGGCCCACTGTCATTCATGACCACCACTTTACCGGGGCATTTCAGTGTATTGAAGGTATCAATATAGATCTGGAGTTTGAGTTTACGAAGACTCAAAAACTGGGCCTCTATCATGACATGGGTGAAGTCCGACTAAAGAATTCAAGACAGCTTAATAAAGGTGATATTGCTCCTATCGATCTTCTGGATAAATTCATTCATCAGAATCATCATCAAGCCGAATTAACAATAAACGTTTGTTTCCGTACACCAGATATTGGTGAGACCAATCTCTCTAATTATTTGTATTCTGGAATACGCTACGAAAAGCATCCAGAACTTTTAAACCGTATTAATCGCCTTATGAGCTTCATTCATATAGGTGATTTTAAATTTGAGGATCTTAAAATTAATATTGATGATGCCCTCAATTTTTCCATTCGAAATTATCGATCCCAATCCCAAAGCAAACGTTATTTAGAAATTTCAAAATTGATGAATAATAAAATTCAAAATGAGCTTGGTCTTGATTTGACCAAGCTTATGGATGAACATGAAAGTAAAATGGATCAGCTGGAAGATCAGTACAATTAAATTTTTGAGGCTACAGATTATTTTGGATATTCTTTCCAAGCGTTTCTGTTAAATGCTTGGTGATTTTTGTAACAGCAACCTCTACATCTACTGCTACGCGATTTTTAAACATACCTGCCAAAGAAGAATTGGGAACAATAAAAGTTACATAAGTAATGAGGGTTTTACCTTCATAGGGAGAAAAGGTCATATGGCCATCAGAGGATTTAATCAGCGATCCTTGAATAAGATTCCATTTCAAAGTGTGACTACCGTCGGGGTCCTTTGTGATTACGTTGTTTGTAGTATAAACGGACTTATTCACCGGCCATGGAACTTTCATTTCAAAATAGACGTGCATTTCATTTTTAGAGATTTTTTTTACAATCTTGGATTCTAAAATATCGGGGATGTAGGTCTTATGTTTTTCGAAATCCAGAAATACATTTAAGTTATCAAGAGGATCATAATTCATTACTTTCAACACCGTGACTTCCGGCCAAACATATCCGTCTTTCCATACAATCTTTTTAACCATTTCACCTTTGTCCAACTGCTGTTTTTCAGTTGGAGTCAGAAGATTCGCTGAAAAAGATAAATTTGATAAAAGAAATAGTACCGACACAATAAAGAATTTTATTTTCATCACATAATTCTAGCCCTTAGATACCTTTTGTTCAAAAGAGTAAAAAAGTGCCCTTTGTTGCTCGTTAACACGATACGGTAAGTATTGAAAATCCAAGTTGCCCTTGCATGAATACCGGTCTCTTACCGTGTGAAACCACCCAGTCGAGAAATGGTGGGGCGGGCGCTCTCCAAGTTTCCCATTCAAATCGTTGCGCTACATATTGCATAACTAATTCCAGAAAATCTTCTTCTTGCCCATAGGGCATATTTAGTAGGCTCAACATATCCTCATCTTGAACATATAGTTTTACATTTCGACCGGCGACATTAACAGGCCTCACTGCAAAACTTAAGCCTTTTGCCATTTCGTCGTTAGGTGAGTGTGTTGGACAGTTGTTTTGACTAAAATAGGGGTGTGGATTAAAATCACGTTTTTTCCAATCCACTGAAAGTTCATATTTTTGTAGCCAGCGCAAGAAAGCACGGCCTTCACCAAGCTCATTTATTTCTTTGGCACCTGATGCTCTCCAGCCGGTGTAGGCCCTTTGAAAAGAAACTTTTTTTGGCATCTGTCTTCTTAATAATAATAGTGAATGCCTATCACCGAATTGAGGTGACCAAAGGGTGTTTTGCGCCCATAGAGAGGCAAAAGTAACGATAGGATTTGGTCTACAATGAAAATTGGGATCGAAGTCAATCTCTTGAGTTGGTATCCGGCCATGGATAGTCGCTTTGTTCATACAATAAGGTCTCGACCTTTTGTTTAAAAAAATTTAATTAATGATTATATCAAATGCAATAACCACTAGTTAAGTTATGGCCGGTAAGTTGATGGTAAAAAGAGTCTTACCCGGGCTTAAAGCGTAGTTAATCGCACTTTGAAATACTTCCAATTCTGTTTGGGCGTATGAAAACCATTATTTTAGCCTAAGCCGACTAAAGCAGTTATTGATTTTGGTTCCATCTTTGCATCAAAATTCAGAAGGTGGTTCCTGGACATTATTTGGGGCATTAATGGGTTTAATCGGGAGGTATTTATGTATGCAGAGAATTTATTGGGGGTTACTAAGAATTTTTTAACCCCGGATATAGTTAATAAATTTAGTAGTGCCATTGGAGAGTCTACTGAGAAAACTCAGAAAGCACTAAAAACAGTTATTCCTGCCCTGTTGATGGGAATTGTAAATAAGGGGCAAAGCAATGGTGGAGCTGAGGTTTTGGTGAACCTAGTTAACAAAGATGGTATTGAAGGTGAAAGAATCCCTGATTATGGTAACGAAAACTACCTTACTATGGGATCAGATGCTGTACGGGGTATCTTTGGAAATGATCTTAATCATGTTGTTTCAAAGCTTGGAGATTCAACTGGGATTCAGTCTTCTGGTATTCAGAAAATGCTGAAAATTGCTGCTCCTATAATTATGGGATTTTTGGGTACCAAAATTAAACGAGAAGGACTGAGTGCTTCAGGGCTTTCAGGATTTCTTGGGCAACAGAAATCTGCTCTAAATGAACTTATTCCTAATGGTCTAGTTGGAAGATTTACAGGTACAGAATCGGTTATTAGTACCAGGCATCCTGTTTTTAAAACAGGAACAACAAAAGAAAAAAGTAAACCTACCTTTTTTATGATTACTTTATTAGCTTTGGCCGTCTTTGCTGGCCTATGGTGGTTTACAGGACAAAGGGATCTTTCAAATATTGTTTCGGCTCCGGTTAAAACTATACCTATAACAAACAACATAGCTTTTTTAGCTGTTCCCACTATTGATGACTTACCTGCTTTTCTTGAAAGTCGTTCAAGTGAGCTGCCAAAAGCATTTCATTTTGTTTCTCTCCGATTCATGAGTGGTACTAATGAACTAATGTTTGGTTCGGAAAACGAACTTGATAAAATAGTTGTGGCCATGAATAAGATCCCTTTCTCAAGGGCAAGGATTGAAGGCTACACAGACAACCTGGGAACCGAGTTGGATAATATAGAGCTTTCAGCAATGCGGGCCGGTATTGTAAAAGAGGAGTTAGTGAAACGTGGGATCGATCAAAGTCGGATTGAAAGCGTAGGAATGGGATCAAGTAAACCACTTGCTTCAAATGAGACTGAACTAGGGCGAGAACAAAACCAACGGATAGAATTTGTAATCACTCAAATCGAATGATTTGTTGTTTTTTTGCCCGGCCAGGATTCTTTCACTGGCCGGTTTTTATCAAACTCTATACAGTATGATAATATGAATCTTGGACAACTCAATCTGGCACTTAAAATGATTAAGGAAGAATATAAACTTTCTGACTCCCAAGTTCAGGTTCTCTCCAGAAGAATGATGGCCGATGAACGTGAATTTGATCGAATGTGGACTCTCTATAAAAATCGACGTAATGGCAAAACGGATATATTTCTTGAGCTTTTGAGAGACCTATTAAACTAACCGAATCACTACCAGATTTTTCTTCCACTCTGTTCACTCTATTTTAAACGGTGCATGATCTGTTCTATGAAAATCACACGGGAAAACCATGCAAGTTTTATGTTTAAGGCGATACCATTGATAACCCTCGCTTACTTTTTGCAGTCGTTTCTATATTTGAAATATGCCCCTCTTGGGCCGGCCCAAGAAGTAGTTAGTTGTCTAGGATTAGGACTGGTTGGGATTTTTATTTATTATTTCATTCATGACCGGTTTCACAATGTAGTCTTATACCCCACACACCTCGAAATAATTTTTAAACCCCTTCAAATTAACCATGAGTGTTTTTACCGTGAGATTGCAAATATAGAAGTCATTGAGGCCAAAAGATCCTTTCATCATGTGATCATACATTTGAAAAATGGGGAGATACTTAAGCTGGCCCATGTCGATAACGCTTATAATGTCAGGAAATACCTTTTAGAACGAGTTTAAATTGTTTATCATACGGGCATGAAAATATTAATACTCTTGATCTTGCTTCTTCCTCTATACTCTTTGGCCAGCCGCGAAGTTGATCGATTAACTGAAATTGTGAATATGAATTCAGGTACTGCGAACATTAAAGGTGTAACGGCAATTCAAAATAAAGTTAAGCCTTGGTTTGAAGCTATTGGGTTTAAGGTCACTTTGGTGCCAAATCCTGATGGTGAAAAAGTTTCAGCTCCCATGTTGGTCGCTGAAATGGTTGGTGAAAAAACTGAAACCATTACCTTTGTCATGCATGCGGATACGGTGTTTGAACCAAGTTCTCCTTTTCAGAAATTAAAAATGACCAACGAGTTTTTGATGAATGGTCCTGGCACCATGGATGATAAGGGCGGGATTGTGATGGTGCTAAAAGCACTTGAAGATTATTTATCAGTTGTTAAAAAGCCAAAGTATTCTTTGCGTGTGTTAGTTTCACCTAATGAAGAAGTGGGATCTATTGGTTGGTGGAATACTTTTCATCAGTTTAGCCAATCATCCTGGTTGGTGTTGGGTCTTGAGCCGGGCCATGATGATTATGGAATTGTTCAAGGAAGAAAAGGTAATATTTGGTATGAAATTAATGTTAAAGGCAAAGAATCTCATGCCGGTCGTGACCATGCTGAAGGAGTAAATGCGTGTCAGATTTTGGCAAAAAAACTTGAGGAAATTCAGAAGCTCACCGATTATAAAAAATCCATCACCACTTCGGTTGGTAGAATGGAAGGTGGGCAAGACAAATTTAATATTGTCTGCGGTTGGGCCAAGGCCAAAATTGATATCAGAGTTCCGGACCTTGCGAGCTATTTGGTTATCACTAAGAAGATGCAAAAGATTCTTAAAGACCCCCGTATTACCTTTAGCATCATTGATGAGACCCCAGCTTTTAATGTTAATAAAATCTCACGTCCAGTAATTGCGATGTATCTTAAGGCGATTGAGAAAATTGAGGGGCGCAAGGTCATCTCACATATTTCGGGTGGCGTAGGGGACGTGAATCATTTTAGTCGTGAAGGCGTGATCATTATGGATGGTCTGGGGCCAGTTGGTGGGCATGCCCATACTGAACAGGAATTTCTGGACATCAGAACGATTGATACTAGATCAAATGTCCTCACGTCTTTTTTGCAAGGACTCTAAGACCAATGAAAAATTTCGAGAAACGCCGTGACCGTTTTGAGTTCTTTGAGAGCTTTGAGAATCCACTATTAAATTTGAGTTTTGATTTTGAAGTTCAGGACTTTAGACCATTTTGTAAGTCCAATAATCTTCCCCCTTTTCATTTTTTTCTTTTTTGTCTTTTCTCTTCTCTGAATGAAATTGATAATTTTAAATACCGAATTCTTGATGGAAAAGTTTTCAAAGTTGAGGATCTAGTTGGTTCCTATACCATTCTAAACGAAGAGAATAATTTCAACTTCACCCGCTTTAAATTATCTCCCAATCTACAAGAATTTATTAAACTTAGTCTGGCGTCTAAAGATGAGGTGATGAAGGCCTCTTCATTAATTCATACTGGTCTGGAATTAAGTCCGCGGGATATGAAAAATTACATCTTCATCACCAGCATCCCATGGCTTAAAATAACCGCTATTGAACATCCAACCTACAAGTATAAGTCAGCGGATATTCCTTCGATTGCTTGGGGGAAATTCACTCCCATTAGCAATAACCAGCTCTCTATCCCTCTTTCAGTGCAGGCCCATCATGGATTTGTGGATGCTTTTCATATTCATCAATTGTCCGAAACCATCAAAGCTAAAATTACATCTCTGATTTGACCAAAAGAAGCAACGGGTCATGACGGGCTATATTTAGATGTCGTAATCATTAAAACTTATTCCGCATAAGGAGGCCGCACCGTGTCTACGATTAGAACTCAGGGCGAATTCGTTGAACTTGATGTAACGGACGATCTTAGAAATAGTCCCGTCTACAATGACGACTTAGCTCCTACAAAAATTATTCAAAGAACTTGGAACAAGTGGCACATCATGTCCCTGTGGATCGGCATGGCAGTTTGTGTTCCGACCTATACTTTGGGTGCAGTACTTACGACCTATTTTGGCCTCAACATTATGGAAGCACTTTGGACTATCCTTGCGGCCAACATTATCGTTTTGATTCCACTCATTCTTAATGCCTATCCTGGAACTAAATACGGAGTACCATTCCCAATTTTACTCAGGTCTTCATTTGGGATTTACGGGTCTAATCTTCCAGCACTCATTCGCGCTTTCATCGCTTGTGGCTGGTTTGGGATTCAAACTATGTTCGGTGGACTAGCGATTCATCTTTTGCTCTCTCGCATTTTTCCAGCTTGGGCCGAACTAGGTGGTGTTGGTGAAGTCATTGGGTTTTTTATTTTCTGGGCCATGAATATTTATGTCGTGGTTAAGGGTTCTAAAGCAATTCAGATTCTTGAAGTCATCGCGGCACCTTTATTGATTGTTGTTGGTGTTGTTCTCATTATTTGGGCCATCCCGCAAATTGATATGACTGCTTTGATTGATGCCCCGGCAAGGCGTCCTGTGGGAGCTAGTCCTTGGTCGTATGTTTTTGGTGGTCTGACTGCGATGGTAGGATTTTGGGCAACTCTTTCTTTAAACATTCCAGATTTTAGTCGCTATGCTGTTTCTCAAAAAGATCAAACACTAGGTCAGATTTTTGGTTT
>CAMDQH010000086.1 GCA_945905815.1 Bacteriovorax stolpii
CTCTCTGTTAATCACACCAGTATGAAGAATATTCAGGAAGCAACTGATTTATTTCAAAAGTACAGCGAGTCTCATGCCGTTAATCGGATACACTGCGATTTTGAAGAACTCACACCCATAGTTCAGAAAAAAATCCAGGAAATCATTCAGGCATAGACTATGTATAAAATTTTCCTCTATACCATCTTAATGATTAGCTATCTTGGTCTATCCAAGGCCCTCTCCCCGTCTGAGCATGGTGTTCAATATTTACAAAATGCAAGGGCCTTCTCGAAGCTTATTAAAGGGACTCAATCAACTGTTATTCTGATTGATACTCATGCGACTGGTTTTTTAATTAAAACCTACTACCAAAAATACCGGGTTATTTCTGGATATGAAAACGTCGAAGAACTCATCGTAAGAACGAGCAAAGAATTTGCTAAAAAGAACATGGCCAACATGGGGCTTAGCCTTTACAGGAAATCTGACACAGATGAAGAATTTCTTCCTCTGCCACCTGGAAGTCTCTATTTAGGGAATAGCGAGTTCGGTGAATGGAAAACAAGAAAAAATGGCAAAACCTATTGGAAATTTAATAAAGTTTTTAAAAATTTTCCTAAGTATCTCGGCTGGGGAAAGTTCAGACCAGACATGGATTTCTTTCAACAGATGAGATCTTTTATAAGTTTACATCAGACATACTACGGTCCTAATAATGAATTTGGTCCTCAAGGCAAAATTACTCGTGAAAATTTCCCGCAATTCTTCCGCGAAGAAAGAATGAAAAAGCAGAATATAAGAACACTTATGATCGAATACTTTAAAGAGAATTTTTAAGGAATTATTATGGCCGAAATATTTGATCGTCTCATTATTAGAATTTTATTGGCCGCATTCGTATGTATCATGATTTATCTTTACCGCTATGCCCACGTAATTTTCTACCCTACCGTTAAAAGACAAGTCCTCAAGAAAATCAACCCTGCCGAAAATCCAGCAGATACATTACATCTTTTTTCAAGGCTCGTTGGAATTTCCATCATTTTTTCATCCATCACGTTCAATGAATCTTCTGGGGTTGTTCTCAGTCTTTTTCATTTTGGAGTTTGGGGAAGTATCGCGATAGTCCTTTATTTGGTATCGCTTTTTATTATTGAATCAATTGTTTTTTACAACTTTGATTACACTGATGAAATCCTAAAACGAAAGAATATGAGCTATGCCATAATAAGCTTTTGCCATGCGATTGTAATTGCCTACCTTACTCGCACAATCATGATGGAAGCAGAAAACTCCCTTATCATTCTGCTCGTGCTTTGGCTCTACATGTTGGTCATTGTTGGGTTCTCTGTTAAGTACTATACGTTTATAAGCAAACTTACTTTTAACAGACTTTTGATTCAAAAAAATATGTCACTTTGTTTTTCTTATGGTGGATTTTCATTAGGGGCCGGCTTCATTATTGCGAGTTGTTTTGATCAAGAACATTACGATATTACGGTCTATTGTATTCAGGTTTTACTTAAGACTGTTCTTTCTTTGATCATTTTTCCATTATTCAAAAAAGGCCTCGTAAAGATTTTCCCGATTCGTATGGGGGAAGACAGAGGCCTATCAGGGCAAATTGAAACAGAAATGCAAAGTATAGGTTATGGATTTTATGAAGGCAGCCTCTTTATATCCGGCGCAATCCTGACAACAATGATCGTGAATAGAATTCAGTTTGGCACTATTTACCCATTTTTTTAGTAGCCCACATCTCTGCTAAAATGGTTAGACCAGAGGTGTGGAATGAATTTAAAGCATACGAACGTCTTCAGCCAGTTACAAACTTTTGAGAAAGAAATTGCGCGACTTGAAGGCAGAATTCTAGAGCTTGAAACGAGCATCAATAAGCTTATCGAAATTGAGCGCAACCATCTCATACGCTTGAAAAATGGAGAACAACTCTCCGATGATTTCGTACAAAATGGTCGCGCCTACCTTGATCTTTCACCTGATAAAGCTTTTAAAATGTACCGCAATCCCAATTTTGATTTCATTTTGATTGATGTGACTTCAATAGATTTTGAAGACACCAGTCGTTTGCCTGAAGCAATCCATATTCCTTGGGAAGACTTTAGTGATCGTTTTATCGAAATACAGACAAAAACAACTCCACTTTTTATTATTTCAGAAGATGGAACAACTTCTGTTCTTGCGTGCGAATTTCTCGTAAAGCATGGGTACTTCAACTGTAACAATATCTCTGGCGGTTACAAATTTTGGAAAGGTAATAGATTGGAAGAAGTTAAGGGGCGGTCAGCCTAAATTAGACTTCCCTTCTTTTGATTTGCAAGAAGTTCCCGGTAAAGCTTATCCAACATTAATTCCACTCGATTGAGCTCAACTTCACCAAGTTTTGACGTATATTGTTTTTCTAAATCATTGGTTACCTGAAGTAGATTTAATTTAAATTTTTCACCATAATCTGTTAAATGAACCAGTTGCTCTCGCTTATCGTGTTCAGAGTGAGTACGAGTGATGTAGCCACGTTTTTCGAGCTCATTCAAATGAGATGTCATTGTTTGCTTTTTAAGCCCACAGGCCTTACCAATCATCTTAATAGATGGACCATCATTTTCAGAAAGATACATAAGGATTTCGAGGAAGCTTGGGCGAAGATCATTGAAGCCGCGAGATTGAAGCTCCTTCATGAGTTCAACACTGTAGACCCGATAGATTTTTTTAAGCAAACTTCCAATATTCGCGATTTTTTTCATATAGTATGACTATCATACTATGTTTCATTGGAAGAAGAAATCACAATTTTCTGAGGGCTCGCTCGATCTCTTCTGGTAGCTCACGCTTAGGTTTTAAATTTTGTTTTTCCAAAGGCCTTTCTTCAAGCCCTTCGACCCATAAAGAAAGACGTAAGCGTTCTTTAATTGTCATCATTTGATCAAGAGGTGAGGCCATGCTAAATGATGAAGCAAAAATCAAGGTAAGTAGGAAGAGGATCTTGAACATACGATAAGCCTTTTATCATAGGGTATGGCCAAGTAGGTGCAAAGATATTGCCAAAATGGCTCGTAGTAAATTCAATATACTGGCCACAAAAGACTGTCTAAAAATTAAACATCTGAGAGATTCCTAAGTCTGATCTTAGTTAAAAAAGTTTCGTGTATTAGATATAGATGTAGCCATACCAACGCCTACTCCAAAAGTAAGCATACTTGATCCACCATAACTCATAAGGGGAAGCGGAATACCTACAATGGGTAGCAGGCCTGAAACCATCGCCATATTAATAAAGGCATGCCAGAAAAATATCGACATTATTCCTACAACTAAAACGGAATCATAAAACCTCTGAACCGAGCTTGCTAACCAGATTAACCTCATAAAGAAAACCAGATACAAAATAATTAAAAATACCGAACCAAAGAATCCGTGTTCTTCATTAAAAATGGCGAAAACAAAGTCAGTATGGTTTTCTGGAAGATAGTTTAATGAAGCCTGGGAAGAGTTTTTGAATCCTTTGCCAAAAAGTCGGCCCGATCCAATCGCAATCTCGGATTGAATGGCATTATAACCTGACCCCTTAGCATCTTGGTATGGATCCACAAAAGTCAGTATTCGTTTACGTTGGTATTCTCGTAAGCCGAAGTTATACATCAGAACGCCGGAGACCATTGCAATAATACCAAGAGTGGCAATAGTTCTCCACCGCAGTCTCTTATAGAAAATCATCATACAAAAAATAAACAAGAGAAGCATTCCTGTCCCGAGATCCGGCTGCAAAATAACCATGATCGAGGGAATCATGACAATTATTCCAGGCAAAATAAGCTCTTTAAATCCAAGTTCACGCTCGGGATTGACTCTTGTAAAAAATCGAGACAAAGCAAGAACCAGTCCCATTTTCATAAACTCAGAAGGTTGCATACGAATCGGACCAAGCACAAGCCATCGTTGGGCACCCATACCTGATTTACCCATGAGCATTACCAGAAAAACTAAGAACAATGTGAGTACGTATGCAAAATAAGAAAAACGTTCAAAGGTCTTTGGGTTTAAAAAACTTATGATGATGGCAACTGTTACAGAGATCGTGAACCATATTAACTGGGACTTATAAAGTAAATCGAGACCTTCCGAAGACTGAGAATGAGTGGCACTATAAAGATTTAGAATCCCTACTAGAAATATGGCGGACATACTTCCAATAAAACTAAAATCATATCTCTTAAAAAAGTCGACAAATCTTTGGTTCATTACTCGTTACCTTCTGTGGCCGGAGCCGCTACAGGTTTTGGAACTACATTTACGCGAAGGGATTTAATCCAGCTATCTTTAATTGTCTTATCTTTTTCCAGATTCTGAAGGTACATTTCTGGGTGATATTTTTGCATATATTTTGTAATAACTGCTTCGGCCACGGGTGCAGCAGCACTTGATCCATGACATCCATGCTCGACAATTACTGCTGTGGCAATTTTAGGATTATCGGCCGGTGCAAATCCTACGAATAAAGCATGGTGACGATCTTCATAATCCATTGTCTCGCATTTTTGGTGAATTTTATCAGCATTGGCACCTCTAACTTGGGATGTTCCAGTCTTACCGGCCATTAAAATACCTTGGCCTCTACGATACCAGGCAGTTCCCTTAGGGTTATTCACAACTTGGAAGAGTCCTTCGCGAATGAACTTAAGTGTTTTTGGATTTTTCATTTTTACTTGAGAAAGAAGTTCAGGAGTATAGGTTTTAACTAACTCACCTTCAGTATCAAACACATCTTTAACAACAAATGGACGAAATATTTTACCACCATTCGCAATGGCAGCATAAGCAGTAGCAAGTTGGATAGTTGTGGCCAAAACATAAGATTGCCCAATCGCGCACGAGAGAGTTTCACCAGCTTGCCACTCTTGACCTAAACGTTTTCTCTTCCATTCCGAAGTCGGAATTAAACCTGCAACTTCTCTTGGAAGTGAAATACCAGTTCGCGCACCCAAACCAAAAGCCTTCGCATATTTTGCAAGAGCATCAATCGACATGCGGTTAGCCGCTTTTTGAAAATAAATGTTACAAGACTCACGAATCGCTTTAACTAAGTTAGTGGCCCCGTGACCCTCTTTTTTCCAGCAGTGATAAGGTCTTCGTCCAAATTGCCACTTTCCAGTACAAAATATTTCAGTATTCTCATCAATCTCACCTTCTTCAAAAGCAGCAATACCTGTGAGGGCCTTGAATGTTGATCCTGGTGAAAAGTGTTCCTGAATATTTCTATCTCGAAGAGGATGTTCTTTATTATTAACAAGACTCCGCCAATATTCCGGAGTCAACCCTCTTGAGAATTGAGAGGGGTCAAACGAAGGACGAGAAACCATAGTGAGTACTTCACCCGAATCAATTGCTAATGCAATGATCCCACCGACTTTCCCCTCAAGTGCATTGAAGGCCGCCATCTGCATATCACGATCGATAGTAAGCTTGACGTTCATCCCAGAAAGAGGTTTTTCTGCTTCTATACCTTTAAAGAGATTATCAGTGTTGATGTAGCGCTTTCTTCTTCCTCTTGCGTCCACTTCAACAAATTCATGGCCATTTTCACCACGAAGATAATTATCAAGCTGTTCTTCAATACCAAACTGGCCAATAAAATCTCCAAGACGATAATCCATCTTGTCTCTTTCACGAAGTTTAGGTAGTTGGGTCTGAGACACTTCCGAAATATAACCTAATAAATGAGCGCCTACTTCTTTGTCTCGGTATTCACGAGAAATAAATGTATCTACACTTATTCCAGGCAAATCCGCATTCTGAGTTTCGATCTGCGCTAACTCATCAAATGAGATATTCTTTTTAATAATAATAGGACGGTATTTTGCCTGATTTGAATTTTTTTTCAGAATGGAATGAATGGAAACGATATCCATACTAAGCATTTTTGAAAGTTTCTGTAGTGTCTCAGGATTATCCATTAAGAACTGAGGTGTTAATATCGCATCAAATCGCGGAACGTTATCCACTATTAATTGATCATCTCGAGAATAGATAAGACCTCGCGGGGCCCAAACAACTTCTTTTCTCAAACGGTTCTGAATAGAATAATTATGAAGGGTTTCGCCCTTGTAAACCTGAAGATACCATAAACGAGAGAGTACTAAGCCAAAAGCGGCAGTAATGATGTAAGACAGGAGTGTCGCCCTGTCTTTGTGAATTTTGACTAATTCTTCTTCCCCAAACATGACTAAATCTCTACTCCCCGAGGGCCACCTTCACTAGGAACTCTCCAGATAAGCCCTAACATCCAAAACAAGACCGGAGAGATTAATGAAAGTAAAATACTTCCAGGGATAAAACTCCAAAGGATCATTCCGAATTTATCAAAGTCTGAAATTTTCAGACAAATGACCAAAGTCACCGTCACGTACCAAATAATCTGAAAAAGTTGAACCGTAATCATAGTCATAAAAGCAGTCGTCAAATGGAGAACTTCTTTTAAAAAATTTGCGGACATCATCACAATTAATCCAGCGAGTGTCCCAAGTGCCCATCCTTCAATCGAAAAAATTGAATGAACCATTTGTAGAGCGAGGATAAGCCATGGAACAAGCGGAGAATCCATACGGATCGCCAAAAATAAAATGATCAGTACATTAAATGTTAGTCGATACTCTTTCCATCCCAAAGCTGGAAGGACCGTAGAGGTTACAATCTCAAGTCCGATTAAAAGGGCCAGAGTGATTACAAATGCCAAAAAAAGCTGGGAAAATCTCATTCTCATAATTTTTTCTCCGTGATTGGAACTAAAGTTGGTACCAATGCCGGTAGAGTGACCTGAGCAACTTCTGAAGGTATTAAGACTAGAACTTCTTCTAATTTATCGAAGTCTACGCTCGGAATGACTTCTATTGATAATGTCATACCGAAGTTTTCTTTTGTGATATCCGTAATCATTCCGACTTTAACGCCTTTAGGATAAATTCCACCAACTCCAGCGGTTATTAACTTATCACCGACTTCAACAGGCTCATTTCGCATAATATATTTAAGAGCACATTTAAAATTAAATACGCCTTCTACAATTCCATGAGTGCGTGTTCTTTCAATCATCACATCGACGCGATTGTTTTGGTCTAGGATAGTAAGAACATCAGCATAATTATCAGTCACTCGATAAACATAACCAACCAGGCCATGATCGGTTATTACAGGGGCCATGACTTTAATTCCGTG
Organism: Bacteriovorax stolpii; assembly: GCA_945905815.1. Lineage (GTDB taxonomy): Bacteria > Bdellovibrionota > Bacteriovoracia > Bacteriovoracales > Bacteriovoracaceae > Peredibacter. The sequence continues at coordinate 7,210 of CAMDQH010000086.1, forward strand.
ATTCTTACCCTTATTAAGACGAATGACTTTGAATTCGTTAGCCGAATCCCAGCCAACTACTTGCGCCATAACTCTCTGGTGAGACATTTCATCCGAATAGCTCAATAGCCGCTTGAGACGTAGATTTTCTTTTCTCACTTCTTCCATCGTCATAAGATCGCTCTCAAGACGCGAAATCTGCTTCTTTAAAACATTATTTTCCTTGCTGGTATTTACAATCAAAAGATAGTTTTCCCAAAGGAAAGAGAGCGATTTTTTTGAGTTGGCAAGACCTTCCTGAATCGGCGAAATCACCTCAGTTACAAGCTGATGGAACATGGTTGTTTCATTTAAATCAAAGCGTTTTTGCGAGATGCCATAAAGCGCCAAGATCCCAACCATGAGATTATTGACAATTTTGGTTTTAGAAGACTCATTAATCAGTTTCAAGCTCAAGCCCTTAAAGTTTTTCTCTAATGTTATAAGATTAGCGAAATCAATGCTCAATGCCAACGAAGTTTCTAGTCAAAAGTCTTTGACCTGAACCATGATTCCCCGATAAAATAACTTGCATTTATTTTAGTCCAAAGGAAACCAATGAGAAACGCTTTTGCCAGTAAAATGTCCTATTTTATCTTAACCTTCATCTTCCTCATCATTACTGCGAGCTTTTTGTTCAGCGGTTTCGACAAATTCTCCCTCGGTGGAGGTAAGAATGTGGCCACAGTAGATGGCACCGAAATAACGATCAAAGAATACAAAAATGCCATGAACAGACAAATTGAATTCTTTACTCAGATGATGGGCGGCAAAGGCATGACCCAAAAGCAATTAGAGGAAATGGGAATAAAACAATCGGTCATGAACGGTTTGGTTCAACAAAAACTGATTGCTAACACGGCGGACAGCATGGGACTCGTTGTGTCATTAGAGGAAATTAAGAGCGAAATTAAAAATCTCGCCTATTTTAAGAAGAATGATCAGTTTGACGTAAATACATATCGCAACGTATTACAATCTAATGGCTACTCTCCAACTCAGTTTGAGGAATTAATAGGAAATGACTTGAAGCAAAAGAAAGTTGATGAGCTGTTTGCAACGACATTGGTTTCAGAAAACTTTGTTAAAGATGTGCTTAACTTCAAAAACAATACAATCAATGTTCACGCCATCAAAGTTAGCCGTCATGCACTGGCACCCTTAGTTAGTGTTTCTGAAGATGAAATTAAAGCCTATATTGCTAAGCCTGAAAATAGTAAATATCTTGAAGCCGCTTATACTGAAAGTTATGCAAAATATAACCAAGCAGAAGAAGTTAAAGCACGTCACATTCTAATTAAAGTTGAAGATCCAAAGGCGATAGATAAAATTAAGGCGATCAAAGCCAAGGTAAATACAGGAAATTTCGCTGCTATTGCTGGAAAAGAATCGGAAGACTCAACCGGTAAAACAAATGGTGGGGATCTTGGATGGTTTGCTCGAGGAAGAATGGTTCCAGAATTTGATGAAGTCGCGTTCAAGATGACTAAAGGTACGATCTCTGAGCCAATTAAAACACAATTTGGTTATCACATCATTTATCTTGAAGATAAAAAAGCTGCGCAATCAAAACCACTTGAAGCTGTAAAATCTGAATTGGCCCAAATCGCAATCCAGAAAACAAAAGCTCAAGATCTCGACAAACTACTTGAATCTGAAAAAGAAAAAATCACGGCACTGTTAAAAGACAATAAGCTTGCTGACTTAGATATTCTTCAGAAGAAACTAGATGCTCAATTCTTTAAAAGCACTGAAGCTAATCAGTACGATCAAACGATTGGTCAACTAACGCTATCCCCTAAAGAATCAGAAGAACTGTTTAAGGCGAATGATGGAGATATATTAAACTTCGGAAATGCTGGAACAATCTATCTGGTAAAAGTGAATTCCAAGTCACTAGGTGAGTCTAAAAAGGTTGAGGACCAGTTTGTAGCCGAAATGACTGCTCAAGGTCAGGCATTTTCTCGTAAGGTTAGAGAAGAACTGATCAAAACATTAAATAATAAAGCTAAGATTGTCACAAACCCTGGTTTACTGTAAGTTTAGTGCGCTAACAGGAGCTTTACATGGCAGACAAGAATTCACGATTTAAGGATAACATCACTGGTAAGTACTATGTGGATGATCAATGTATCGCGTGTGATGCTTGTTGTGTAGAAGCTCCTAAATTTTTCACTATGAATGATAATGATGGCCATGCCTACGTTATGCTTCAGCCTCAGACTCCAGCAGAGTTTGAAGAAGCTGAAAACGCACTCGCCGCTTGCCCAGTGGAAGCCATTGGGAATAATGGTTAATTTTATTTTTCTATGTTTTTAGACAAATAATCGAGTTTATTTGCCATACATTCATCCAATAACATCGGATAAATTGAACCGCCTATAGATTCTTTCAGCTCTTCTTTCTCTGCACACCATCTCGTTATTTTCGCCATCAATCTACCCACTGAATTGTGTCTTTGTAACATTCGTTGACCTTGGCAAAGGTAAACGAAGAAAAGAACAAGGACATGACCAAGATTAATAGAATTGGCATGGTTCCTCCCTTTGTTAAGGCATTATAAAGCTCTTTTCTCAAAGCCTCAAATTTGAGTCAACGCTTTCAGGCCAATTTAGTCTAAACACCTGAAAACTCACTTACGAAGAAGTTTTGCACTCAAAATTTTTTTATTGGCCGATGGTGATTGTTCAAATTTAAACAGTGACAAATTTAGAGAGATTGAAGAAACAAGACAAAATAAAAGGCGTTTTTTAAGAAATGCCATTCAGACGCTGAGCTCGGGCGGGACAATTTCTTCCATCATATTTCTCGATCTGGATGATCCGGCCAAAGAAAAGCAGCTGGATAAAATTAATATATGCGAAGTAACCCAAATACCATTTTCCAAAGCAGAAAAAGAAATCATGAAAGATTGTCCAGAAAAAGATGCACCTGAAATGTTTCAAGTGATGCTTAGTTCTCTGAAAGATCCAGATAAAATTTCGGACCACAGTCTGGCGCACGTTTGTCAAAAAGTAATGAAGCTAAAAAATCAGGCGTGTCATGAAAGTAAAATCGTATTTTATGCTGATAGAGCATCCGAAACTAAAGCGGTGCCTGTTGCTGGAAAAGCTTCATTCGGTGCGAAGGCCAAGAGCGAATGAATTATTTTTTTACAAACTCACAATAAATTTTGTACTGCTTGTTTTCCCAACGAAAATGAGTTGAATCTCGAAATTCAAATTTTAAACCTTCATTCTCGCATACATCATTTTCACACGAGTATATGTAAGGACCCATGGAGCCACACCATCCAACATATTCAACTGAGATTGCTGAGAGATTATCGCCAGTGAAAAATGGTTTGAGAATTTGATCACAAATACTTTCTTCATTGCCTTGGTGACAGATGTATAGGCCACGAACAGGTTTAAAGGGTGAAGCTTGAGAGATCGTAGAAAATAAGAGGACAAGAAGAAGAATTTTCATTCTTCTATTTTAGCTTGAGATTCAAAAATCTAATCCAACATCTTCTGACAGAGTGTTATATAAAGGAGCCCAAGCTTACGCTTGGGCTCCCCTTAGGAGTTAGAGTCTAGGAGTTAGATACTATTAACGTTTAATGTTAAGAACTTCTTGTAACATCTGGTCAGATGTTGTGATCGTTCTTGTGTTAGCCTGGAAGTTACGTTGAGCGGCCATTAAGCTGATGAACTCACTTGCAATATCAACGTTTGATTGCTCAATTGATTTTGCAAGAACTTCACCGCGACCATCTGCACCCGGCGCACCAATAGCAGCTTGACCTGATTTAAGAGTTTGTTTGAATAAGTTCTTACCAGTTTTAAATAGACCTTCGTTGTTTTCAAACTTAGCAACCAGAACTTGTCCAAGGTTACGTTGTTGACCGTTATCATAAACCGCAGTCAAAATACCTTGATCATTGAAAGACATTGAAGAAAGTGTAGCGGCTGAAGAACCATTTTGCGTATGACGTGCAATAGATGATTTCGAACCAAACTGAGTTGAAGCATCAAGACCAGTTCCGCCTTCTTTAATCGATGTACCAAAGTTAAGATCGATTTTTTGTCCTGGAAGAGCACCTTTATTAAAGTTGAAACTGTTTGTTCCTGCAATTTCTTCTTCTAGAACACCTTTCTGATTAAACTTTAATGTACCATTGGCCTGCTCCACCATTGTTCCTGGAACACCGCCACTTGCGTCTGCACCGTCAACCATGGCGTGATATTCCCATGCACCGTCAACAGCTTTATTATAATAAACAGTCATCAAACGAGCTGTACCTACGTTATCGTATACAGTCATTGACGAATTGAAATTAGATGATTTTTCTGGATTAGTAGGATCAAACTTCATTAC
>CAMDQH010000087.1 GCA_945905815.1 Bacteriovorax stolpii
TTCTTTGGTTCAAGTTCTAAATCTTGTAGCTTCCTTCCTAACAAATCATCTTTTGCGACGAGAGAAATATCTTCAGCTAGATTTAAACAATGAAGAACATTCGCAATCGCTCCGATGCTAACTCCTGGCCCACCATTTTCGATTGCAACAACCGTGTTCAAAGATATTCCCGCTCTCGCGGCCACAGCTCTAAGCGATAGATCACGTCGCAGTCTGGCCATTTTGATGTTGTTACCTAGCTTGATCAGTAGTCTCTTGGTAAGTGGTGACGACATCACTGTCTTTTTCATAACCATCCTTTAAATAATACAAAACAAACAATTTGTATCATTATATAGGTCCTTAAGCTAAAAACTCTATCGGTTTATTCAACTCAAATTTAAATAAGTACGCATCTGTATCATTTAATTGCCTGTTATAATCGCCCTTTCTTATTTATGCCAACTTTATAGGTCAACATACTTGCCTGTGGTGATCGCCGGATAAAAAATCAAAAATGACACGTAAGCACCTGAAATTGCATCAGATAGTTCAAAAATATTACTCTTCAATTTCAACCGGCAAAGACTCACCTGTGAAGGAAAAGCATGGCAGCGATTATAATAACTTAATCGATTTAAATTCCTTAGGGGACCTTATGAAGACTGTTATGAAATTTCTCTCGCTCTTACTTTGTTTTGAGCTTGTGATCAGCCCAGTGCAGGGATCACTTTTTCTGCCAGCAGTGGCCCTGGCCGAAACATGTCCTGCAGGACAGGCATGGAGCGATAGTGTTGGGAGATGCCAAGTAACAGCGCAAACCATAAATGATAACAATGCTGTTGATATTTGCGGGGATGATAAAGAGTGCTTAAAAAAAGTTGCCCAGGATAAAGTCGGAGCAACTACTGAAAATCCTTTTGGGGACCAAGCTGGAACAACTGGGACAAGAGTTGCGAGTGCTGTTGCGATTGGTATACCTCTACTCGTTATAACTTCAGTTCTCCTTAGCAAAAAAAAGGGGACGAAGTGTCGCCCACCTTCTCTTTTGTTGATGTACGCGGCAGCAGCTGCACTTGGTGTAGGAGAAATTTACGGTTATTTTAGCCACAAAGCAAAATTAGATGAAATGCAGGAAAAATGGAAAGCCACTGTCGTTCATAAAGAAGGCTCTGGAGTTGATAAACGAAAATCAGAAGCTACAGAGGCTCAATCTCAAGCATTTGAATATCTAGCGCAAAACGAAGACTTGGTTGCTAGTACTGCTAAGACGAAGAAGGGGTTTTATATTGCCGCTACTTCACTGTTTGCAGCAGGCGCAGTTGCAGGGGCTATTGAGCAGGTCATGTTGGGGATTGCGAAGAAAAAATTACCATTACCACTTTGCGAAGGATCAAAACTTACTCCGCCTGCATGCGCATCGTCTACCGAAAAGGCTGAAGCTCGTAAAAGGATTAATAATCTTACATGTAGTACAGACAAGGAGTCTAAGGAAAGTGAGGGTGCGGCTGCCGATGCAGAAGAAAAAGAAGCTTTAAAGAATCAAAATGCTGCGGATGATAAGGAACTTAAGGACTTAAAAGAAGCAAAGGCTTGCGAAGCAAATCCCACCGCATGCGCTGAAAAAATAAAGGCAGGAAATGAGGCCACAAGAGATAATAGAATAAAGGAGCTTCAAAAAGCTCAAGACTTACGCAGACAACAGGAACTAGACCGTCAACTAAAAGAAGGTAAGCCTTGGACCGGTCCAGATAAAGGCTATAAACCTAATGGAGATGTGGGCTTTAAACAAGACCTCATAAAACTAAAAAAAGTTGCCGAATACAACATCTCGACTGCTAAAGATGCAGAACAACTTTTGCAACTCATAAACGAAATGAATGCAATTGAGTTTGAAAACTACACTAAAATAACTTACCTCGAAGAAGATCAGGCAAATGACCTGAAAAAGATTCCTCTTATAACTGAAGTCTCTAAAAGAATTGCCGAGGCTTTTATTCCAAGTGCCCACGCTCAGGATACTGGATGTGCTGCCGCAGCGGCAGCAGATGCTGCAGCAACTCCACCTGCAGAGGATCCTGAAAAGAAAGACGTATTTGGAAAAGTTCTTGGAGTTGTCGGTACAGCATTACCTTTAGTGCTTGGATTAAAATCAATTCTCGGCGGAGTCAAATCTCAAGGTGGAGTACCATTGGCCCCACAAAAGTTAGAAGAGATAAAATCCAATGTTGGTAATAAAATCATGACGGCTATCGGTAAACCATATACCAGGATCATCATCAACGGTGTTCTTGGAGGATGGATGGGAATCATGATCGCCCATATGGATAAACAACAAGAGAATGCAGAAAAGAGAGCTGTTAAATTGCGTGAGATGAAAGAACAATTCGTTGCATCTAACGGTCTATTATATTGTAAGGAAGAAGACAGATCTAATTCGTGTAAACCAATTTGTTATTGCTACACGCCTGATAACAGAAGAAATCCAGACCGCGCAAAAGATAAAGTCTGTATGAATGCTTTTGCATCAATGAAATATGATCCATTTGGAAATAAAGGTGATGATAAAGTCTGTCTAGATCAGAACCAAAGAGTGGATGCAAAATGTGCATGTCGTGCGAAAAAAACGTGTATGAAAATAAGTTCAGCTTACTCTATGGGAGGATTTCACCCTGGAGCATTTAGAATGATGGGTACAGGTGCTGCTCCAGCTCAAGACCTATTTAATGGTAACGTCGGTGGAGGAAATATTTCTGATTCTGCTGGAATAAATGCCGCAAACATTAGAAAAGCCGCTGATAATATGCTTGCTAAGACTGACCCAAAAGCCTTTAAAGCAAAAGCAGGTTTAGCGGCGAACATGGAGAAAGGATTTATGGCAGCTGCCTCTGGCCTTTCAATGGGTGGATCAGGTGCCAGTGCTCTTCCAACAAGTCCGGCCGGAGCTGCTGCAGCTCTTGATAAGGAACTTAAAGAACACAAAGCTGATAAAATAAATACGGCCGGCTCAACTGCAAATGGTTCGGGCTATAGTGAAGATGAAGAACCAGAAGCCGTCATGACTGAAGATGTAAGTGGCGAGGATATTGAAATCGCAGAAGTGATGGGTAAAGAAATTGATATGGGTGACGTTGACGTCAATAAAGGTTCACATACGAACATTTTTGAAGTCCTCAGTAACCGTTATCAGAGAAGTGGGATGAGACGTCTCTTTGAAGATAAAGGCGCAGCCCCCGCCGACGCCCCTTCTAAAACAGAACTCGCAGAATAAATGAATATCGATATTATTCTTGGAAAAACGCAAGAACACTTAGTGCCCCTCGAGGGCACTAAGTATTTAGTTCATGAGCAAATGTTGCATGATTTTTTACGGCTTCAGCATAGTGCTCAAAAAGATGGTTTTGATCTTCAAGTCGCAAGTGCTTTTAGAGATTATGATCGCCAATTAAAAATCTGGAATGCAAAAGCAAGCGGTGAGAAACAACTCATTGATGATCAAGAACGTCCTCTTGATTATTCGCAACTCTCCCCCACTCAAATTGTATTCGCCATTCTTAGATGGTCAGCACTGCCAGGATGCTCACGTCATCATTGGGGAAGTGATATTGATATTTTCGATGGCAACACGCAAACTGCATCAGAAGTAAAACTTGTTCCCTCAGAATGTTTTAATAATGGCCCCGCCACAAAACTCCACGATTGGTTAGACGTTCAACTCTCACAAAAAAAAGCTTTTGGATTTTTTCGTCCTTACGTAACTGATCATGGAGGAATTTCTCCTGAGCGTTGGCATCTTAGTTACTATCCAATCTCGCGCAGAGTGATTGATGTTTACACATTTTCAGTTTTCAAAAGAAATATTCTCGAGAGCGAAATCATGTTCAAAGAAATTATTTTAGAACATGCTGATGAGATTTTTCAGCGTTATATTATGGGTTTTGACCTACCTTAATCCCTACTTCAGGGCCATACTGACTCCAACCAGCCGGTGCGTTCTGATACTTCTTACATTTCAAGAAGTTAGCTCGTTTTTTTTTGAAGATTTTACACCCTCTTTTATTATGTATTTCCAAGCTCTTATCATGGTGCCATTTTAGCTCTACGACGCTGTAAGTAAAATGTCGTTTCATAAGTGATTTTAAATATGTATTTAATAATGATTGGAAACTTCTCATCAAAATTTTTGGAGACGTTATGAAATTATCAAATGTACTTGTTCTTTTGCTTTCGACGTTAGTCGTTAGCGAAGCTATGGCGCAAACTCGCGGCCCTCGCTACAATCCGGGCGGCGGAGGCGGTTCTTCTACTCCTAGCAGACCATCTTCACCTTCAACTGGTGGAGGCTCTTCAGGTTCTCCTCGTGGGCCAAGCTATAACCCAGGGGGCGGAGGCTCAGGTTCAGGTGCTGGTGGATACACTCAACCAACTCGTCCTTCTCAGCCAACAAATCCAGGTTCATCAACTGGTGGATCAACTCCTCGTGGACCAAATTACAATCCAGGCGGCGGTTCTGGTTCAGGTTCAAGCACTGGTGGATACACACAGCCAACTCGTCCAACAAATCCTACAACCCCACGTGGACCAAATTATAATCCAGGCGGCGCAACTGGTTCAAGCACTGGTGGATACACTCAACCAACTCGTCCAACAAATCCTCGTGGGCCAAACTATAATCCAAATCCAGGTTCAAATACTGGTGGATATACTCAACCGCATACTCCTCGTGGACCACGTTATAATCCGCCTGTTCGCACGAACTACGGAAGTACGACTTATCATAACCCATACGGATACACGCCAGTTCGTTACGTGACTTATCACCATTCTCCGTATGCTAGTCCGTATTACAGTTCAATTCGTTACTACCGTACATATGACTGGTACTCATGGGTTAATCGCTCTTATCCTAACTATATCTATGCTAACTGGATTTTCTACCCAGCTTCTGGATATAACAACGGTTACTGGACTATTGATAACTACCCTTACTATGTTTATAACGGATACAGAAACCGTTACTCATCTAACGACTATTGTAACTATCAGTTAGTTGATCAGTACAACCACCAAGTGGTTCAGACTTACTGGAATCAATATTGTAATGCTGGATATGATCAGTGTTCTTATGAGCGTGATCGTATAAATTCTCAAAGTGGTGAGTACCGTTACTTCTGTTCTGAGACTTACCGTGACCAAGGTTATGATTATTCTAGACCGACTTATGATGACTACGATGATTATAATAACGGTGGAAACAACGGTGGCAACACTTGTAACGACTATAACAATGATGGTTACTGCGATCAGCAAGATAACAACACTTGTTATGACAACAACCACGATGGCCGCTGCGATTAATTTCTAACGAATCCTCCAAGGCTGCCCGCAAGGGCAGCCTTTTTTTTTGCTCTTCTTTCAAAAATCCCTTACATTTATTTGATGGTTACTAAAAACTCACGCATCGCTTACATTCTCATCGCACTGGGTTTTTTGTTGCGGCTCGCTTACGTCCATTTTATAAATCCTATTGGCAGCTCCTTTTATTCCGACATGGCCAACTATGCCAAGGTCGCAGACTTGATTAAAATCGGTGATTGGCGTGCCACTCACTTTTTTCAGCCGATAGGTTTTCCTTACGTGATTTTGGCCTTAAAAAGTTTTGCTGCTGATTGGGTAACTGCCCTGGAGTGGCTACACATTCTGACGAGTACACTTTCTTTATGGTTTTTTTGGCAAACAGCGAAAGAATCTCTGGGAGAGAAAATAGGACTTATCAGTCTCGGGATTGCCACTGTTCACTTACCTTGGATTGCCTTTGCTGGTCTTTCTCTTTCTGAAAATTTATTTATTTTATTTTTAACAATTCTTGCGTGGCTCACACTACAACTAGTTCGGAAAGAAGAAACCAGATTTGCCGTACTATGGGCCCTAACTTTTTTCATCGCCTTTTTAACCAAGGGTACGCATGTTTTCTATGGGCCACTCTTTGTAATGGCGCTTTTTTATTTTTATCGCAAGAAAGCGATTAAAAACATTGTGATTATTTGTCTCATCATGTCGGCCGGACTTATTGGGCATGGCCTATTTACTAAAAGCAAGATTGATCATTTCCAAATCAGTGCCTCGGCCGGAGGACTTAATTTTGTGGAAGGCAAATGTCCCATTAAGAACAATGCTGACAACGCCGGGTACACTTGGCTCTCACCCCTTTATCATCAACTTCGTTTAGATAAAATGAAGCGTTGGGATAGACCTTTCACAGACTCAGCTTATTTCATGAATGAAGGATTGAATTGTATTAAGAATAATCCCTACGTTCTTATCCAGTCACTTGAGGGAATTCCTTTCCTGTTTTTTGGTAATACTCTCTGGCCAGCGAATCAATCAAGACTCAAAAGTGAAATGCGATTATATGAATTATATTTCAGCTGCTTCTGCTTACTAGGTCTCATTGTTTATTTGAGATTTTTCAAATACTCCACCAATAAGCACGAAGAAATCTTAGTCTGGATTTTACCCATTCTCTCGGTCATGATTTGTGTTTATATTTTCAAGAGTGAGATTCGCTTTAGAATTCCATTTGATGTCTGGATAATTCCAGTTGCAGTTAAGGGGTGGTCATTACTTTTTAAGGCCAGAGTTGTCTGAAACCCCGACTGCTTTAAGCCAACTGGGATGAGCTTCAATTAATTTTCTGGTTTTCATATCAAAAAAGCCCACAGTAAAGACCGCTTCAGAAGCAATCTTCCCATCGCTATTAATCATCTTCTGTTCAAGAACCATCATTTTGGAGCTTAAAATTTCACGCGTCTGTGATTGTATTTTTATGACTTCACGATTTTTAATTTCTCTTTTAAATCTCACCTGCAAATCAAGAATAACAGGCCCAACCTGATCTCGCTGAATGACATCCAAACCGAATCCATTTTTAGTGATGAAATCCCAACGGGCCTCTTCGTAGAGTTGAACGTAGATAGCATTATTGACGTGACCAAAGGAATCTAGGTGGCACTCTTTGATCACAAGCTCGTATTCAAATACTTCATTTAGGTTCATTACTCTACATTCTGTGTATCTAAACGTTTCTCTTGTTGAACCTGATCATATTTTTTTGAGATCTTCTGGAAGATTCCAGAAGCTTCTCCATCATCACTTGCAATTGATCTATCTTCTTCGATTCCGCCTTCTTCACCTTTAGCATCGAACATGCTAGCAAACGGATTCTCTTCAGTTCCGCTATTTGTAACCGATTTGAAACCGCCACCACCAGCTTTATACTTTCCTGAGGCCTTATTTGTTTTAATGTCTGGATCTTTATTATCGTCTCCATCAGCACCAGCAAGGTCATCACCGATTGTGGCACTTCCACCGCCACCGCCGCCAGGACCACCACCAGCTCCGCCCGAAGGCGCGGCTCCACCAGGAGTTACATTTGCAGCTCCCGCAGGGTTGAGAATTCCACTCGCTTCTTTAGCTTGTTTTTCAAATGGAGAATTCATATCCGCAATTTTTTCTCCATTAGCTCCAGTCACTGCAGCATCAGCACCAGTTCCTGAAGTTCCATCTGGATCAAAGTTAAAATCCTGATTTGCTCCACTACCAGAACCAAAATCAGTTGTGCTTCCGGCAAAGTTTCCGGCAGAAATATTTCGAGGAGGACCAGGCTTTTTACATTCAGCTGGAGGATTGGCAGAAAAGCATGGGTCTAAGTCAATCGAGCCTTCGCCACCAGACGGCTTAGGTTGGTTTGCAAATCTCTCTGCGACAGATTCGTCAATGCCTGCTCGTCTCATAGCTTCTGCTGCTTTTTGAATGAGAATGCCTAGCTCGGCGATGAATCGACCTTTTGAATAGTCATTGGCAAAGACGCTTTGTTTTTCTTTAAACTCGTTTGCAATATTCTCGCAATTCCCAACATTAAACGCAGTATCACTTAAATTAAGTTCTTTATCGACAAGTGGTTTAATCTTTGCAATATCTTTCTTACATCTTTTTGCCAGACTCTTTTTACCGCCCCATCCTATAAGTCCACCAGAAAGCGCAGTAACGGCACCCGAGTATGTTATCGCCTGTGTCTTATTCATCCCGGCATTAAATTTATTACGTTCAATTACGGCATCAATTGTACCATACTGAATGTCACCCTTGGCTGTTGCATCGGCGATATCTTTTTGTTGTTTTATATTTTTTTCATTTTGGATAATTTTTTGAGTGGCAAACATCGCTGTCTCGGCCAACACAACTGTATTGTATAAATTCATCACTTTTTTACAATCCTTGAAATCCATGGTGTATCCACCATCTTGTTTACAAGGAATCTTTCCATCCATCGTAGTGACGGTTGTGTTTGCCGCAATATCTTCATTACCGTTCATAATAGACAAAACTTTATACTTTTCGCATTCCACTAGTTCCGATGGTGTACCTTCTGTTTTTTCTTTTATTCGCAATGGCTTTTGAACATCCTTTAATTCCACTTCACATCTAACACCCTTGCTGTTTTGGTTCTGGTTGCTGTTGTTTCCATTGTTATTCCAATCGGCCATCACCACCGAAGTCATCATCACAAACAGGATAAAAGTCATAGTTGTTTTCATAGTTGTTCTCGCTCAAAAAAAATATCTTATTAATCTTATCGGCTATATATCTATAATCTTGATTTAATTATAAATGGGCCAGTACTACAGGCTTCTTGGATAAGCACATAAATGAGTAGTTTCAAGCTGTTACAAATAAAAAAGGCCCCATTCGGGGCCCTCATGTGACTTATATAATTGGCACTAATTCTTATTTGGTTCCTCTGGTACGGCTTCCGGTGCCTTCTTAGTATCAAAGATATTTTTATAGTTCAGAATGTACCGGTTAGAGAGTTGTTTAAAAATTGAGACATCATCTTTTCTGGCGACATCTTGTACCGATGATTCGAAATCATCAAGAGTTGGATCAGCTTTTGTTGCAGCCGTTTCTAATCCAAGATCTTCAGTTGCTCCCATTCCCGCAAGTGGATCAAAAACTGGTTGTGCAACTCCACCAACTGAAGCCGTATTCACAACAGGAACACCAGTATCTTTACTAACTTCGCTCTCACTTAGTGATGATTTTCCAGAAGAGCCTAAATTCATACCTTGTGAAGCAGCAGCTTTCGATACAGCACCTTGTATAGATGCAACCTGATCTTTAATTCGCTTGTTAAAGTCAATGGTAGGTTTTCCCTTTAGTTTTAAGTAAGCATTATATTTTGCTTTAAGATCTTCAGACGTTTTCTTCACACTTGCGGCCATTGACCCAATTTTGCCAGAGATCGCTGCTGCTTTAGCGTGATCACCATCGGCCATTGCTTGGGCCATATCTGCTGATAAATTTGCAACGTTACTTAAATTTGGAATGTTCATGCCATTATTAAAACGTGGTCTCCCAATTTTAAGCCGATTTTTACATGCCTCTGGAGACATATTCATATTCGCCCCAATACAACTTCTTGGTCCAGTTGCTAATCGTTCAAGATAATTGCTAGGCTTTTTAGGAATCGTTAAATATGAACCCTCTGCTTTTGGATCAGTGATTACTCCATCTTTGGTTCCATCAGTTGTTAATACAAATTGAGCAATCGCATTTTCAATTTTTTTAATATTTGCTTCAGAAATGTTTTCTCTTTGTGCAAGCCCCGCAGTATTTACTCCAGATAAAACAAGTAATGCTCCAAAAGTAATTGAGCGCGGAATTGGAAAGTTAAAAGCTTGTTCAACATAACTACCAAGCAAAGTTACTGCCAGTGATATTACGGTTGTCAGCATTCCACCTTCGGTGTTCGCCATGCCTGCTACAAAACCGTAGGCAAGACCAAGAGCTTTGGGAAAAATAGCCCTTAAACCAGTTACGGCCGGATTGGGAGGCTGGCAAGCACCATACACTATTCCAAAAGCCGTTTGAAAATATGAAGTACAAGCTGTTGTATATAATGGTGATGTTGGTGGTGTAGCACAGGTAGATTGAGCAATGGCACGGGCCTGAGAGTGAGCAACAAATGCTTTCCCAGCAATGTCACCAGTCCCCATTACTGCCGTACAAGCTGTTAAATGAAGTGGTTCCTCTATCAGCATACAAGCTGCAACACCTGGACCTGTTGCACCACAAGTTGACGTAGCATATGTTGTTGCAAGGGCAGTACACAACGTCGTGCCGCTAGTAGTAGCGGCACCAAGCGACGTAAACTCCTCAGCAATCGCCAACCCCACCGCAGCTGCATAAATAACATCAACTGCGATCATCCAGTTCTTTCTTTGTCTTAAAAAATCCCTGGTATCTTTTTCTTCCTGAAGAAATGCTTTCAAACTATTTAATTGATTTGTGTCACCTTTTTTTACAAGGTCCGCATCTTCCAATTTGAGGTCTGCAATTTTTTTCTTATTCCGTTCATTCTTTGCCTTGGCCCCTAATAATTCAGAACCAATGTGCACAACTGACCCGGCCATAAAGGTTGATATCGATGGAGTTTTTAAGCCTTCTAAACATTGCGCGAGAATTGTGCTTCCTAAAGCACTTTCTGCGATCATGGCGATTTGACTGGTGTAGAAATCATATCCACCCTTACTTTCATTTCCGGTCTTTTTATAGGCGTCCTTTACAACTCCAGAGCCATCATTCTCCTCAGTCCCAGGAATATTCTCATCCTCGGCAAATGCCACAGGAGAAACAATTAATTGAAAACACATAAGTATCGCGAATAATTTTTTCATAAATCTATTTTACCCCATAAAAAAAAGTTCCCGCCTCTAAGGGCGGGAAATCTTTTAAGTATCTAAAATTTCAATATTGATATGCATGTTCACTGCCAACTATTCTTGCTTTTTCTTAGGCTTCGTACCTTTTTTCTTTTTCGCTTTGGCCACCACAAATGCCACGGCACCTGCTAAACCAAGACCCAGTAGCAACATGTTTGAGTTGTCCCCATCGCCATCGCCTCCACGTGCTTTCGTTTTATTCGCTTGAAGATCCATTCCAGCATTTGGATTAAATGTTGTATCACTAAAATTAGCATCTCCAGATTTACCAGAGCGAAGATCGGCGAATTCAGCTTTTTTCTGACGGAACACTCTAAGAGTAGAAACTAATTTATCCATAACAGCTTGGTAAGCTGCGTACTGATCTTTAGCGACTGAGAAAGTTACCGCAACACCAAGATCTTCTTTTACTGTTGCAAGATAACGAGTGTAGAACCCAGGAACTTCTGAGGCCAAGTGAAGAGCATCAACCCATTGATGCTCATTTACTTTTGTCATTTTGGTGCTTTTTGATTCAGAAATTTGTTTTTTGCCGCCGGGAAGTGAAAACTCTTTGCCCTTTTTTAAATAGGTCATGTATTCATCAAGGTTATCTTGTTCGCCACGAATTTTGGCAGCGAGAATAATGATTGATTCTTTTTTTCTGTCAGCATT
>CAMDQH010000088.1 GCA_945905815.1 Bacteriovorax stolpii
GCGATTCAGAACAATTTTTTATCGCATCAACTTCTGCGTGATCTAGTCCATGTTGATGGTGATAACCTTCGCCGATTATCCTTCCATCTTTAACTACAACTGCACCGACTAAAGGATTGGGCCAGGTGGCCCCTTTCCCAAGTTTTGCAAGTTCAAAGGTTTTTAGAATGTAGTCACTGCTATTCATTCTTGATCCTGAATATCCTTAAAGACTTTTCCAACAGGATTTTTTTTCAGTTCCTCTAAGTAAAGTTCCAAAGAATACGATGGAGTAACTCCTAACCATTCTTTAATCGTCGTATGGTTAATATTTTGATTAAGCCATTTAAAGATACACGATTGTCTTAGTGATTTTGCTGTCATCTTACTTTTAATGTTTTTTCTTAGATCTTCAAAAAACAACTCCGTTCCTCTCGGGGAAAGGCCACCGGCCAAAATTTTATAAGGATTTGCATTGAAGAGCAGTTCTTCGATTTCAAGTCCTTCTTTTTTTAATAATAGCTGGTAGTTCGTTTTATAGAATTGAAAATCGGCATTAAAACTTGAAGGGAGAGGAATTGAATAGGGATCCCTCTTAGGGTGCTCAACCATCACTCTGAAACCCTTTTGATCTTTTAGAATGCTTGTGAAATGAAGTTTGGCCATGTCTGAAACTTTTAAACCAGCACCATAAATGAGATGAAAAATAATGAGATTCCTAGAGTTCACGATCTGAGATAATCCCTCCGTTGTTTGAACTTTTTTTCTCAGCAGCTGATAGGTTTTTAAAACTTCAGGAAAGGCGGTTGGTTCAGGGTTATCTAAAACCTTAGGCGACACCGCCATTTTTTTTAATGGATTTTCTGAAAATAAATTCTGGGCCATAAGAAAATCAAAAAATAGTCTTAATGCCTGAACCCGTCTTCTAACGGAATTGGGGGAGTCATATTTTTGATCAAGATACTGTGAATACTCCTGCACTTGACCAGCAGTAAATGCTCGAATTTTTAAGTGTTGTTGTTTATCAGTCAGGAAGACATTAAAGCACCTGAGATCTGCCTTATAGTTTTTTACAGTATTAAAGCTTTTTCCCTGCGTTTCCAAAAGTTTCAAAAATTCTTGCTGTTTTTCTATTAAGTTGATTTCCATGGGTTCGTATATTACGAAAATCCTTTGGACTTGGGAAGCCAAAAGAGCTATTCTTTGGCCTTCGGAGGACTCATGATTACTGTTTCTAACTTAGGCAAGGCTTACGGCGGTCAGGTATTGTATCAAAATGGCGCTTTTTTCATTGGAGCTGGTGAAAAAGTTGGATTGGTTGGGCCAAATGGTGCGGGTAAAACATCGCTTTTTCGCCTCATTACGGGTGAAGAACGTGCTGATACGGGAACTATTGATTACGCCAATCGTCTTCGTATTTGTTACTTCTCACAAAGTGTGGGCGAACTAAAAGGTCGAAGTGCGATTGAAGAAGTTATTCACGGGAATCCACGTTTGGGATTTCTAAAAACAGAAATCGGTAAAATTGAAAAAGCTCTCGAAGATGGTGAATACTCTGATGAGTTACTTGAAAAACTTGGAGACTACCAAACTGAGTTCGAAAAACTTGGTGGCTATGATATTGAACACCAAGCCGCAGAAGTACTAACTGGTCTAGGGATTTCGCCAGATGATCACAACCGTCCGGTTGAAACATTTTCCGGTGGTTGGAAAATGCGTATTGCCCTGGCAAAAGTTCTGGCGCAGAAGCCTGAATTTATTCTGATGGATGAGCCCACAAACTATCTTGATGTCGAATCAATTATTTGGTTGGAAGAATGGTTGAAGGCGTTCAAGGGAGCCGTCCTCATGACTAGCCATGATCGGGCGTTCATGAATGGTTTAGTTAAAAAAATTATTGAAGTGAATCATAAAGCGATCACTGTTTATTCCGGAAATTATGACTTCTACGAAAAAGAAAGAGAGATCAGACGCGAGCAGCTAGTGGCAAGTTCGGGTAGACAGCAAGCAATGCTTCAGAAAGAAGAGGAGTTTATTGCAAAATTTGCAGCACGAGCAAGCCATGCGGCCCAGGTTCAGTCGCGAGTTAAAAAATTAGATAAAATTGATAGAATAGAACTTATGCCCGAAGAGCAAACCATTAACTTTGAATTTCCTAAGGCCCCACGCTCTGGAAATGATGTTGTGAAGATGGAAAGTGTTGGTAAGGTTTATCTTTCCGATGAAGGTAAGGAGAAAAGAGTCTTTGCTAAGGTCTCTGGAGTTGTCAGACGGCTTGAAAGAGTTGCAGTCGTAGGAGTAAACGGCGCTGGAAAATCAACTCTTTTAAAAGTGATTGCAGGATTAACTGATGCTACTGAAGGTAAGGCCGAAGTTGGTGCTAATGTTCAACTGGGTTATTTTAGTCAGTATTCAATGGATGTTTTAAATCCCCAAAAGACAGTTTTTGAAGAAGTTCGCAGTCGTGTACAGGATAAGTCTGATGGATATTTACGAAGTCTTCTTGCGGCATTTTTATTTCGAGGTGATGACGTAGAAAAAAAAGTTTCTGTTTTATCGGGCGGGGAGAAATCTCGTCTTATTTTGGCCACAATTCTTACAAATCCATGCAACCTTCTTATCTTAGATGAACCTACCAACCATCTAGACATTCGCTCTCGCGAAGTCCTAGTTGATGCCCTCAAGGGTTTTGATGGTACAATGCTCATAGTGTCTCATGATCGTCACTTTTTGAAACAACTTACGACACAGGTTGCAGAAGTTAATAAAGGTGGAGTAACCTTTTATCCAGGTAGCTATCATGAGTATCTCAACACTGTCGGAGGACACTAATGGCATCTAAGGTAAGCATTAAGGCAAATGAGCAGCTCCTCCGTGAAGGTGAGCATTCCAATAGTATGTTTTGGGTTCAGCAGGGACAGTTAGTCGTAACAAAAAAACGTCAGAATGAAGACGTCATTTTAGGCCACGTGTATGAAGGTGAGCTTGTTGGCGAAATCTCATTTCTGGATAAAGAATCTAGAAGTGCTACTGTCAAGGCCATCACTGATTGTGAACTGATCGAGATTCCTCAAGAAACCATTGATAACATTTTCAAAACTCAACCTAAATGGCTGGAAATTCTTGTAATGACTCTTGCAGAGCGGCTAAGAAAGGCCAATGCCCGCATAAAAGTCTAAGTCTTTAGCAAAAATTGCCCTTCATAAGTAAACCTTACAGCCCCATTCTTGACACATTGAGCACCTACACGTATCTAGGTTCTGATTTCCAATAAATTTGTCTGAGTGACTAAAGCGCCTCAGAATAGACGACCTTAAGGTGATGAATGTCACAGCTTCGCTTGCATGATGTATTGCTGCAACTTTTTTCTGAGAGAAATTCTCAGAACTTATGCGCATGTCTTGAACATAGGGATTATAAATCCTTTCTCTCTCTTCATTCTTTAGCAGTTCCGACTCAAGACCTAGTTCTCGCGTTTACTCATACATCTTTTTCTCACGAATATGAGGTCCCTCATCAGGAACTATCAGAATTCTTTGGGGATGCTGTCGTTCAATTAATAGTCACCACTGAGCTTATGAAACTTTACCCAAATGAGAATGAAGGGAAACTTTCAAAACTCAGAAGTTCTATCGTTAACGAACAAACTCTCGCCAAGATTGCTTCTTATCTCAAACTGCAGGAACTTATTTTGGTTGGAAGAGGCGAATACAAAAAAGAGCTTTACCTTCAGGATACAGTTCTTTCCGATACGCTCGAGGCCCTTATCGCAAAAATCTATTCTCACCATGGAATGGAAGTCGCTTCAGGGCGTTTTTTATCATGGCTCAGTCAATCTGTACCGGAAGCCTTCAAGATGGATAATCTTGAAACGTATGATGCCAAATCAAAACTTCAGGAAGCCACCCTCGCCAAATATAAAACTCTTCCCCGCTACAGTGCCGACACCCTCACAGAAGGGTTTCTGGTTAAGCTTTGGGTGAATGAAGATATGGTTTCGGAAGGTGTTTTTAATTCAAAAAAAATCGGTGAGCGCGAGCTTGCCCGGAAAGCTTTAGAAAATAAAGAATTTTAAGGAGTCCACATGCTATTAGAAGATCAACACCCGCATAATAAAGCAATCATGATTGCTGTATTGGGTAAGCCTAATGCTGGAAAGAGTACTTTGATAAATCACTTAATCGGATTTGATCTTTCGATTGTGAGTTCAAAGCCTCAAACCACAAGAAATAACTTTCACTGTGCATTCACGATTGACCGCACTGAAGTGGTTTTAGTTGATACTCCGGGAATCCATTCTACTGGCCAAGAGCTTAACAAGCGTATGAATGGCCAGGCCCAAATGGGTGCTGAAGGTGTGGATTTAAATTTCGTGCTTTTGGATCTTACTGCTAACAATGTTGTGTCTGAATTCAAAGATTTCTTGAAGAATTTTGAACATACTCTTTCACGCACTTGGATCATTTTTACGAAGGCCGATCTGGTTAATAAAGAGGCGATTAGTCTGGTTGAAACCATGAAGATCATCAAAGAGATGTGCCCAGCGGTTGAGAAGCATTTTATCATCAGCACAAAAGACGGACATAATATCCATGATGTTACTGGTGCCATTCAGGACGCTGCTCAGAGTGGACCTCATTTGTACCCTAAAGGCGACGTCTCAAATAAAAATGAAAGATTTTTTGTTACTGAATACATCCGTGAACAGGCTTTTCGGTTACTTAATGAAGAACTTCCCTATGAAGTGGCAGTCATTATTGATGAATATAAAGAAGTGAAAAACAAAGAAGCGAACTCAACCCCCGAGGCGCATATTTCGGCTTCTATCCTCGTCAATCGTCCTTCTCAAAGGGCAATTGTAGTTGGCCGAGGCGGCTCAATCATTAAAGAGATTGGTATTAACGCTCGTAAAAAAATAGAGGCGATGACTGGCGGGAAGATTCATTTAAATCTTCACGTAAAAGTCTCTCCTAAATGGTTTGCAAATAACTACGTGTTAGACGAAATAGGTCTTCCACGTACGCAAAACTCAGCACGTGTTTGGAGAAAAAAATGAATAAAAGATCAATGGTCGTTTCTATTATTGGAAGACCGAACGTAGGGAAGAGTACAATCTTCAATCGTTTAATGAAAAAACAATACCTGGCTATGACGCACGATCAGCCAGGTGTAACTCGTGATCGCCACTATGGTATTTTGAAATTAGAAGAAGCCTTTGAAGGCGAATACGCTGAAGAAGATGTTATTTTAGTCGATACCGGTGGTTTCTATCCGGAGAAAATCGATATTGATCCTAAAAAGAAAAATAATGTCGATCCATTTTTTAATATTATGGCCGATCACGCAAAACTAGCAATTGATGAGTCAGACTTAGTTTTGTTTGTAGTCGATGTTCGTGATGGTCTTCTACCTTTTGATAAAGGAATTAGTGATTATATCCGCTCAACTAAAAAAGCGGTTTGGCTTTTGATGAATAAATTTGATTCGGAAAAGCAAGAAGGCGAGCAATACGACTTTTTTAATCTTGGTCTTGACGACGATGATATGCACAGAATTTCAGCTGAGCATAATCGTGGATTTAATGATCTGCGTGAAAAATTAATGGTTACAGTTAAAAAGTTCAAGAGCTCAGACAAATCTCAAGCTGACGAAGAACATCTCCAAAACGGTGTTCAGCCAAGAAACGACGTTGTTTCATCAGTCGCTATTATTGGTGCTCCTAATGCTGGAAAATCGACACTTCTGAACTGTTTAGTTGGTGCTCAGCGTGCGCTGGTTTCTGAAATTGCCGGAACAACTGTTGATCCTATCGAGGGTTACGTTGATTTGTATTTTGGACCTGACATTGATCTATTAAGCACACAGGACAATGCCTTCAGGAAAGATAACTCTTCAATTTATGAAGAAATGAAAAAATATGCAGATACTGGTGATCTTGATTTAGTCGAAGTCGATGAAGATGATTTGACCGAGAATGAAAAGAAAATCTACGTAGAATTCGGTGCAACGGAAGAATACAAGGCGTTTCAGCAAGAAGAAGAAATCTCTTCAGGTTCTTCTGAGTTTAGTTTTGATGAGTCGAATACTGGTAAAGATTATTTCAGTGAAACTCAAATCATTAACGAAATTGAAAAAAACTGGAATGCACCAGCGGAAGAAGTAGAGAATTTAGAGAACGCTAAATTGGTAAATCGGTGGCGCTCAATTAAACTGGTCGATACTGCCGGAATCAGGAAGTCAAAACTTGTTGATGGTTTTATTGAAACTCAAAGTGTTTACCGATCACTTCGTGCGATTTCAGAATCTGATGTCGTTCTTTTTATGATTGACTCGACATTAGGCATTACTCATCAAGATCGTCGTTTGATTGATATTGCACTTGAAAAAGGGAAGTCACTAATTGTTTGTTTAAATAAAATAGATCTTTTGCGAGAAGTTTTTGCAGATGCTAAGAAGAAGAAAGAGTGGACACAGAACTTGCGTGATGATGTCCCTTGGCTTAACTTCTGTCAGTTGGTTACAATTTCTGCTCAGAAAAATCGTAATATTAATTATCTCAGAGAAGCTCTCAAGCGCACCATCGTAACTCGTAATCGTAAAATCCCGACTGGTGCTCTTAACCGTTGTTTTTCTACTTTAACGGACAAAAATCCTGTAGTTATTAAGAAGACCAGCGGCGGACGTTTAAAAATTAAATATGCTTCAATGCTAAAGTCTAGTCCTCCTACGTTTTTACTCTTTAGTAATAAGTCGCAAGGCATTCCAGAGAACTATCGAAGATACCTTGTGAATGGTTTGAGAACTGAATTTGATCTGGTAAACACACCAGTGCATTTAATTTTTAGGACTTCGACTGATATTGAAAGACGTATGAGAAAAGTAGAAAAGAAATCGACTACCAAATAGTATTATAGGCCGCGAAGATCGAGATTTTATTTCGGTCTTCGCAAGCTTAGTTAATGTCACGTCTGCGCTTTATCCCATTTATTCTTCTAACCGCCTGAATTTAAGCTGTGACTAGTCATAAATGATGCGCCAAGGCTTAATGCCTCCTTGTTTTATGGCGTGGAGTGTTTTGTTGCGAAGTTAAGCCCTAGAAATCTTTTGATCTTTGACAACTGTACGAGGGAAGTTTTAAACTTCTAATGAAAATTTTAAAGACTTCAAAAAGGACCTCCATGAGCGACGCGACTCAAACTCAAACACTTGAACAATCTCTAAATAAAACGGACTTCGGTCACGTTCTTTATGAAAACCGTAAATCAATTTTTGGTCTAATCTTAGCTATATTGATTGGCGTAACTGGATTTGTTCTTTGGAAGCAGTCTAAAAAATCTCATACTCAGGAAGTTTCAGTTAAAGTTTTTGAATTTAGAACTAAGACTTGGGCCGGAGCAAAAGAAGGCAAAGTTGCCATTCCCGAACTCGTTAAACAATTTGAAGGTTTGGATAAAGAAGTTCAGTCATCTTCTGTAATGGTTCCTCTCGCTTTAGAGATGGGTAAATTTTTGATGGATAAAGGCGCTTTAAATGAAGCTGATGCCGTTCTTTCAAAAGTCACTGTGACTCACTCTGTGTCTTCTTTCTTTGTAAGTATGCAAAGAGCAGTGATACTTGAAAAATTAGGTAAAACTCCTGAGGCAATTGCGGTTTTAGAAAATCTCGCAAAAGATAAGGAAGTATTAATGGCGGCAAAGGTTAACCTTGAGCTTGGCCGTTTGAATCTACTAAATGGTGAGAAAGGGAAGGCCCAGACTCACTTTGAATATGTGATAAATACTTTTCCAAATGATGAGCAGGCCAAACTTGCGAAGCTTTATATGGCCAAGCTTAATTAATGAAATACATTTTTTTGATTTTGCTTTCTCTTCTCATGGGCTGTGGAAGTTTAAAACCTACGGCCCCTGAGCAGAACGTCTCTTTTTTCAAAAATATCTGGTCAAAAAATTTAGATTCTGATTACGTTTCAGGAAATCTTCCAATCGGTTTAGGTGCTCCTCGCATTTTTAATGATACCGTTTACATGGGTAGTCTTGATGGTGTGATGTCCGCCTATGATATTGAGTCGGGAAGACTTATGTGGAGTCAAAATGAAAAAACTCCACTTAACGGGCCAGTTGAGTTTTTTAAAGATCATATAGCTTACGGAGGCCTTTCAGGCCGATTGTTCGTTCGCCATTATCTTACGGGTAAATTAAAGTATGCAATTGATCTTGCAGCACCGATTGAAAGTGCACCCGTTTTCCATAATGATCACCTGCTGATTTATCTCAGAGGTCATCAGCTCGTTCATATGGACGCTGAAACTGGCAAAATTCTTTGGGTCTATAAACGTGCTGTACCGGTAAACACCACTCTCCAACGTACCTCGAAGCCACTAATCCTCGGCAATAAAATTATTGTCGGTTTTGCGGATGGATTTTTGGGTGCTCTCTCAATGGATGAAGGACTACTTCTTTGGGAAACTAAGCTCGCTGAGAATTCAAAATTTGTTGACGTCGATCTTAATCCTTTATTGGCCGGGGGCATGATCATTTCGGGTTCACCATCTGGCGAATTGAAAGCGGTAAATCCAGAAAATGGCGCAGTTTCTCGAACTTTTGGTGTAAGCGTAATGGCCCACCCTGTTTTAAGAGGGGAGCAGCTAATACTTGGCACTAATGACGGTGAAATTGTCATAATGAGTCTCAATGGTGACATTCTTAAAAAAGTAAAAGTTTCAACTCAGGCCGTAAGTGCAGTAACTTGGTGGAAAGATATGTTAATAGTCGCAAGTTTTGACGGTAAGGTTCAGGCGGTAGATCCATTAACGATGAAGGTCGTGGATAAATTTAGCTTGGGCTATGATTATTCAGCAATCTTTTCTGATCTTGTGACAACGCAAGATTTTCTTGCTCTGTATTCTTCGCGTAACCGTCTCTACTTATTTCAATAATTCTTAAAAAATATGTCTTTATAGAACATCCTTTGCAAATGTTACTTCGAGAGGAGTAGCATTTGACTACAAAACAAAGGAATGTTTTATGAAAAAAATTCTATTTTCTCTCGCCTTGCTCTCTCTGGCGTCTCAAACACCTGCATCTGTTAAAATTGAAGAAGAGCTCTATATTATTGGTCAAAAACCAGAAATAGTAAGAGAACTTATTACCTCTGGCTCAGTTGAAGTTGACCACGTTTCGTCTGAAGGTTTTGAGTTATATGGCCGAAAAGGCTTAAGTCAGTACCTTGATAGCAAAAATGTTCCTTATTTTGATATGAAAGCCGTTAATAAGCTCGCTTTTGCTGATTATCCTTCTCATGCCCAGATTACGGCGAAACTTCAAGCCGCTGCGGCCAAGTATCCATCTATTATGAAACTTATCTCAATCGGTAAATCGGTGAAGGGTAAGGAACTTTGGGTTATGAAAATTTCAGATAACGTAAACGTTGATGAGGTTGAGCCCGAGTTTAAATATATTTCTTCGATGCACGGTGATGAAATCACTGGCCGTGAAATGACTGTTGGCCTTATTGAAGAAATGGGCGCGAAGTACGGTTCTGATTCTGAAATCACAGAAATCGTAAATAATTCTGAAGTCTATATCATGCCTTCAATGAACCCAGATGGTTCAGAAAGAAAACAACGTGCAAATGCAAACGGCACTGATCTTAACCGTAACTTTCCTGATCTCTCTGCTACTAATGGAAATGCGACTGCCGGAATTGAAATTGAAAATCAACATGTGATGAAGTTTCAGTCGGGAAGAAAATTCTCATTGTCTGCCAACTTTCATGGTGGAACGATTGTGGCAAACTATCCTTGGGACTCAACTTATGACCGTCATCCTCTTGATGGTTTAGTTCAGGAACTCTCTTTGAGTTATGCAGAATTGAATCCTGAGATGAGCAGTTCATCAGAATTCTCTCAAGGTATTACCAACGGTGCAGACTGGTATGTAGTTAAGGGTGGAATGCAGGATTGGAGTTGTTTCTTTTATAATGATCTACAAATCACACTTGAGGTTTCGCACTCTAAATACCCTGACTACCGTGATATTCCTGGATTCTACAAGAGTAACCGCAATTCTATGATTAATTACATGAAGCAAGTGCACCGTGGAGCAGGTTTTAAAATTAACCGTTCAACAATTTCAGGAACTGTTGCTATTAAGCAAGTTTCGCCAGTAAGTCTTAATCTTGGATCTTACGCCTTTAATTCATCAGAATTCTATAAAGTGTTACCGGAAGGTCAGTACTCTTTTACTGTGTCTGAAAAGAATAAGGCCGCAAAAGAGATCACTGTTTTCGTTGAGCGCGATAAAGTGACTTCAAATGGTAACTACACAGTTCTGGAATAATTAGTTTCCTAGCTTCGCAATAAATTCAAATTCTTTAGCGGTAACCGGTAAAATTGAAAGCCGGTTACCTTTTTGCATAAGGCGCATTTCTGCTAATTCTTTTCTACTCTTGAGTTCTTCAAGTGAAATAAATTTTTTCAAATCTTTCTCAAATGTCACATCAATTAAAAACCAGCGTGGAGTTTCTTGAGTCGCTTTAGGATCGTAATATTCAGATTTTTTATCAAACTGAGTAGAGTCGGGATAGGGTTTTGAGCTAACACGAGCAATCCCACCCACGCCTGGAATATCGCAGCTTGAGTGATAAAATAGGATAAGATCTCCCACTTGCATTTCATCTCGCATGAAGTTTCTGGCCTGGTAATTCCGGACCCCATTCCAGGGCTCAGTCTTCTTGGGACGCATTTTAAGGTCTTGGAAGGAGAAAACATCGGGTTCTGATTTCATTAGCCAGTATTTCAT
>CAMDQH010000089.1 GCA_945905815.1 Bacteriovorax stolpii
CAGGGTTAGAGAAGTCCCAAAAACAAGAGTTTCCTTGGTTAAATTGATCGCAACGATTACGACCATCCTCAACTGTAGTGCTTCCAAGATTCATCATTGGATCTGAACAATCAACTAGCGGATTAGCATTTGGTTTAATTTTACAGCAAGCTCCACTTTGAGGACCTGCAATTGTATAAGTGGCTGACTGAGTACACTGATTCGCATCTGTAACAGTGACTGTATAAGTACCAGGTGCTACATTGGTTAAATCTTGAGTCGTGCTAGCATTACTCCAGCTATAAGTAAGCGGATTCGCTCCTGAGGCGGTAATGTCAATACTTCCGCCACTGACACCACCACTAATTGTGATTTGTGGAAGAGCTGGAATCATAACTGAGAGAGTAGCCGTTTGCACCGGAATAGCTGAATCTGTCACTGTCACAGTATATGTTCCAGGAACAACACCACCAATGTCTTCAGACGTCATTCCATTACTCCATGAGTAAGTGAATGGAGGTGTGCCTCCTGCTACGGTTAAATTCACCGAACCGCCCTTTTTACAGCTGATGCTTGGAATTGCATTTAATTCAATGTTAGGTAAAGGCGCGAGAACTCCAAAATTAACTCCAACCACATAGCCACCAGTAAATGGAACTTGTTGCACATACTGTTTACCAATGATGAGAGAGGCCGTATTTTGCAACGGCTCTGTAATTGGTAAATAACTATTCTCAGTGACAAGTGCCACATAGTAACTATTAGATCCAGGAATAGTTAGGTAAGGAAAACTGTAATGACCATCATCAGAAACTGTAGGGCTAGTCTGGACATTTTCAGTGAGCACTGGCTGGCCAATCATGGCACCTGTAACAGAATCAAATAAACCAACTTGTACTCCATTAATTCCATCTTCACCTGGGCCATTGCGAGTGTGATCATTATTTGAATCAATATAAACAACACCTGAAATCGAATTACGATTGGCCTTTTTAATCGAAACATTATCAAGGATAGACCAGACATTTGATGGAACAGGTGTGTTGATATAAGGCATGCCTACTGCCACAAAATTATAAGTTTGATCAGCGACGAAATCGACAGCTACATGATGCCAAGTGGCCTGTGGAGTATTGGCAACGTAAGAAATAGTTAGTGGTTGATCTACAATGACTGTAGCTGATGTCCATGGTGTTGGCGGAGGAGACGTTGATGGGTTAATGCTCATGTCAGTAGTTTTAAGAACTGCCCAGGTATTAAAGGTAGAACCAAAATTCCCCTGAGCACCAAATAGAGCAACATCATAAGAAAGTGTATAAATTTCACCAACAGTTAAATTCGTTTTTAATTTTCCAGAAATTTTTTCGTTCTGATAATTTAATCCCCAATTATTGTTACCTTGAGTACGTTGGAAAGCGACTAAGGCAGCAAACTTACCATTATCTACCATATCGATAGTGAATCCCTGAGCATTGGTCCAAGGATAGTTATAAGGAGAAGGTGCAAATGCTGGATTTTTTCCGATCATGTCTGGAGTAAAAGCTGCAGTTTTCCAAAATGGTACTTTTTGATAACCAAAAGCCTGGTTATTGGCCTGAAAAATATTGAATCCAGGAATAACACCTAACTCAAAATCACCGTTACAAACATATTCTTCACCAGATGCTGCACAGTTCGTGATAAAAATCAAAGCAGCGTCAGAGATACGTCCGGAAATGGTATCTTTAACTTTATATTTAAAAGAAACTGGAAAGGAAGGAGCTGTCACCTTAATTGATTTGGCTCCAATAGGATTATTACTTGTAGAGGTTGAACCACTTACTCCGCAATCAGATGAATTTGGATAGAAAAAGAAAGTTGTTCCCGCTGGGAGAGCGACGTTTTGAAATTCATTAATCGCTAAATTGTTAGCAGCTGTTCCAGTGAAAGATCTATCATTATCTAAAAATTTTACGCATCCAGGTACATTGATCGCCGTAAATTCCACCATATCGTTATTGGCAAAAGGTGTTTTACCATTACATAGACCAACGACTTCATAGCCTAAATGACAAAGGACTTCTTTTTCATCATTGTGCAATGGACGAATCGACCAAGGAGCAATCATTGGATGCATGGTATAGACCGTTCCAGCACGATACATATCAAAATGGGAAAGAGAGGAGCCTGAGGCAAAGGACGTAGGCGTATAAAGTGGTCTTTCAGGGTCTAAAGTGGAGTTTGAATAATTTTTCTTCCCTCGATAAATACCTTGATTACCATTAGCATACCACGAGGACCAAGGTGTTGGTGATACAGAGTTTGGAACTTGAAGAACAGCATCCATTGGCTGAGGAAAAGTAAAGTAAGCTGCTCCACCAGAAACTTCATATAAAAATTCACTGAAGAGATTGTGAACAATCTCTGTTCCTGATTGAGTTACTGTAAATGGTAATTTTGAGGCAAAACCCAATGCATGTAAAATTTCATGCTTAATTGTAGTTGGGAAATCTAAAACATTTGGGTAGGCACCCTGAAGTGGATTGGGCACAGGAACCGGTGCTGGATACATTGGATATCCAGTAACATCAGTGCTCCAAATATAAGGCTGGGCCGGAAGTGGAGAAGAAGCAATTGGTAAATTCCAATTTGTATTTACAACCGCATCGTAGTAACCAGGTGAAGGAGTTGGATCTTGCCCTGAAGTAATATGAAGATGAAGAGAACCGTTATCTATCTTTTTTCCTGATTCATAATAGCCATAAAAGGATCGAGCCGACGCCACAGCATTAGATGGTGTACCAGGAGGAAGATCTTTAGTGAAAATAATATCAGGTTTAACGTTTAGATTGTTGATATTTAAGAGAGCAGATAGGTCTTCTAAAATGGCACAAGCAACTTGTCTTCTTGTTAAGCCATTGGCCCCATCATCATAACCGTCATTTGTGTTGAACATCACATCTTCAAAATAAACTTTAAAATAACCTAATTGTGCTGAGTTGGTGCGACAGTGAACAAGACCATTCGGATTATTAGAGCTATTAAAGTTCACATCTTCTTCATAAGCATGAGCACTTGGAATAAGTAGTTCAAAAATCTGTTGGATAAATGTCGTTTTTTTAGGTGTAACGATTTTCTTTGGATCTGGTTTAATAACAGGTTTAATGACCGGTTTGGGATGAATCTTTATTAAAGGCTTAGGAAGAATTTTAATAACTTTTAATTTCGCCTTTTCAGAAACCTGCATTTTCTTTTGAATGTCTTTGGCAAATCTTTCACTCGAAGGAAATTGCATTTGTGGATAACCACTTTCATCAGCTTGCTTGGGTTCACCGTGCTCACGAATATATTGTTTACCTTGCGGAGTATCTGAAAATTTTGGAACATTCAAATCAATCGGAATTCCACGATTTCTGTCTTTTGAATCAACTTTGTTTACAACTGCCTTTGGCTGGACAACGACACTCTTCTTCTCTTGTTCAGGTCTTAAGGCTTCCTCTTTATCAAGACTATCTTGGCTATATTCGTCAACTTCACTTGAATCTGATGATGTGGCCAATGATTTTTCTTGAGCACAAATAAGAAAGGGAAAAGTAAGAGCAATCAAGAAAGTACAAATTTTTTTAGATGTCATAGGTTCACCCTTTATAAATTTTTTAATAGCTACATTTTAAGTCAAATATGGTTTTTTTACCTAAGATTTTAAATCAAGCATTTGATTTTGTGAGGATATGGTTGAAAATAATTTAAAATCAAGGACTTAAATTCTTGGCAGAATATAAGCAAATCTGTCGCCTACTTGTTATGACCAGTGCTATCAACATAGCTATGACTCCATCAACTGTGGCGGACAACTACCAATGGAGTAATGGCAGCATAAATGAAGATATCTCTAACCTGACTTTGGGTAGTTACACCGAGAATTTGGTGAATAAATATGTCCGTAAAGGAAGTGAGACGTTATCGGTGAAAAAGGTGTTAAAAATAGCTCCGAAAGGTTTAATAAAAAAATCTTATCTCTGGTAACAGTCACTCTAAAGCCCCGTTTAATTCACGGGGCTTTTTTATTTTATTCCTACATTCTATAGATGACTTTTATCCTGAGGAATCAATTAACTTTTAAATCTCTTCCAGTTCAATCTCGTCAACAATTGGGTTTTCGATAAATTCGATTTTTGTTTTCTTTCTTTTCAAAACCTTGAATTTTGAATTGTGGTCAAAAAGGATTTCATCTTCTTGAGGCATTTGCGAGTAGTTTCTGACGGATTTGCCTTTCTTGGCATGAATAACAAGCAGTGCATTTCGGACGAAGTTTTCAGAAGCTTCGCGGCTAGTAGAAGTACTCAAGAAGCCAGGGTAATTAATGATTGCTCCCGTTTGATGATTGGCCAGTGAAGTCGCAGAAGAATAGGCGAAATTAGAACTACATTTTATTTACTCTAGTTATAGGGATCCCCCCTTTTTAGGAATCGGATGACCTTCGGTCTCACTTTTAAAGGAAATCTTCACGGCTTTTTGGCGGAGTCGGCTGAAATTTACGAGACGGTCTTATTTAAGACCGAAATTAGGCACACCCCTGCCCTTGCAAAATGATTATTGCTTAAAAATCACCCATCGTCTGATCAAGACAATCAACTTCCGGCGGTGCTCGCGGAGACCTGACAATCACTTCATTTGCGGGCCGTCCAAGATGATTCAATATTTTCTGGCAGATATTCTGGGAAGTGATCGTGGCCACTAAAGTAAGTTTGGTGCCGCAGTGATCACAATTACTAACTTCATATTTAAAAACGTATTTCAATAATTCGCTCCATGGAGTGCGGTAAACTTTCTTCTTGGTCTTCATTTTCTTGAAGTACAGTCTGAATTAACCCTACATCAGTATACATCAGAAACTCTAAGACCCCCCCTTAGGAAATAATGGCGGCCCAAAAGGGCCGTCTTTTAGGTTGGTTTGACGGGAATCTACTGTCAGCTTGCTAGAAATTTATTGAATCATCTTAATTAAGAACTAACGAATTCCCGGCAATATTCCAGCAGCTGGAGAAAGACCCATTAAAAACTCAATTGTGGGTGCAATTTGAGCGTGTGTGGCGCTTGCATTTATTTTTCCTTGAGGTTTAACTCCACGACCTCTGACAAAAAGAAATACATTTTTATCTTTGTCATCAGTCCCGTGACTTATCCATTTTTCCCCTTCTCCACGCGAATGGTCTGTAGTCACAAAGAGAGTAGTCTCAGCTCCATATTGACCCATTGTCTTAAGAGTTTTGATAATCTGCTCCAAGTATTGATCGTAGGTACGAAGAGTCTTGATGTAGCCTGGATAATCATTTAAGTGACCGTTTTCGTCTGAATCAACTAACGAAATATAGAGCAGGCGAGGACATTTGTTTTTTAAATATTGAAGGGCCATTTCAAAAGTATATTTATCTTTTCTTGATTCTTTCCAAGTTGGTAAGTCCAGCATGGCATTATTTTGTAGTAAAAGAATTTCTGGAGA
Source organism: Bacteriovorax stolpii (assembly GCA_945905815.1). Lineage (GTDB taxonomy): Bacteria > Bdellovibrionota > Bacteriovoracia > Bacteriovoracales > Bacteriovoracaceae > Peredibacter. The sequence goes on from CAMDQH010000089.1 coordinate 5,462, forward strand.
CAGGTACTTATCGTTTTTAATTTCTGGAAAAATAACTTCTAATATTTGCTCTGAGTCTTGGGCGACAGAGTTTTTCATACCTTCCCATGAACCAAAAACGGCTACGTCTCCTATGTTCAAACGAAGATTCTTTTTTATCTTTTCCAGAAATGTTTCCTCTTTGATTTGTCCGCATTGGTTGTTTCTACATTCGTTGGCGTGTCCCACCATGAGTGCTTGGTATGAGGGAAGGCTTACACCAATGCTACTTGCTATTTGATATTGATTTTGTTCACCGAAAACCATGCCTTCATTTGCATATTTAGCCCAAAACGTAGTGAAGATTTGGCCTCGCTCAGAGGCCTGGGTTGTGTCTTTGTGAAAATCGTCAGTGCCTTTGAAAAATTCCTGATTTCTGACACCATCCCATGTGAAAAGGATAACATTTGGGCCTTTGTTCTCACAAGATTGAGATTGCGCTAATGGGGAAAGGATAATGAGACAAATGAGAAGGAATTTCAATCGATAACCTTGGTTAACATGTTTTAAAACATCAGCTTTGACTCTACCTCGTTTGACTATTTTTTGAAATTACTTATTTGATCTAATCAAGGATAGGCCGGATTAATGCTACATCCGTATACATCACAAACACTAAGCCCCCCCCTTTTTAGGAATTGATCTCCAATGAAAACTCGAAACCAATAGGTTTAATTTGAACTACTTATTATCTTCCCCTATTTAAAAGTAATTCCCTGATCGGCGAGGCCGATGGCCGGAGGCTTTTCCGTTTCCGGTTTCATTTTTTAGGATAGGGATCCTAGCTTTCTATTTGCAGTGATCTCATTACATCCTTCCTCCGGTTATATACAGGATGTATGGTATGCATGCGGAGGCAGGAGCCAAGAGCAAGGGATGTTCAGGATGAATATGGACGTCCATATTAACCAATCATCTAGAAAAATATCCCCAGAACTAAACCAGAGATTGGATCGATTTCTTACGTCTTTATTTGTGAAGATTGAATTGATGACTAAGCATTAAAACCTTGAGAAAGAATAGGCGAAATTAGCCATGTCATATCCACATTGGATCTGGCCCCCCGCTCTAGGAAATAAAATGTCTGCCCAAAAGGGCCGTCTTTTAGGTTGGTTTTACGGAAATCTACTATCAGCTTGCTTGAAATTTACTGGATTCCTTATTTAAGCCGCTGAAAGAGATTTAAGCATCATAAAAGCTGATACGGGTTCATTCTCGAGACATAGGTTACAGTTTATTCCGGAGACATAGGTAACACTTTTTTATTAAAGGGCGATCTGAGGAAAAATTGTGAACTCGGCAATTTAGTGATTTTGCGATAAAAAAAAATTCATTTCATTCCTCAATCTCGTGAGCAAAGACTTGCTTGTTCTCAACGTACATATGCGTTTTTAAAATACTTAACCGTCTGACAAATATTGTCAACATTAAGAAGGAACTAAATTGTTTTATCAAAAAACCGTTAAAGTCATAAGGAGTTCGTTCATATATGTTTATACCAGGCATTCATCAAATCATTATTTTAGCACTGATATTTGTCATCAGTGCTTGTAATGGTGTGGGCACGGCAAAGTTAGATGGTGTAGCTGTTGGAGCAGGAGCTTCAAACTCTGCAGATCCTAGTTTTGTTTTTTCTGGAATTGCTTTAATTGACGAAATTTCAGACTCAAGTTTAAAGATCCACTGGACAGCTCATCCAGATGCTATTGCTTATGATATTTATGACTCCACCTCATCTAATCTTATCTATATAAAAACTGTTATAGGCCAGTCCTCAGATCAAGTTACTTTAAATGGATTAATTCCTGGTACTAGCTATGAATTCAGAGTCAGGGCAAGAACAGTTTCTGAAACAGACAACAACATAAAAGATATTTCCGTTACTCTAAACTCCGCACCAGAATCACCAACTACAATTGCCCTAGTAAGTCCAATGATCTCACCCGGCAACTTGGATACTCCTATCATTAGAGTGGGAGGAGTCAAGGCCGGTGATACAGTAAAACTTTATTCAGATGCATGTACAACGTTGGTTGCATCTGGTGTTGCCACTGGATCAACTATTGATTTAACTTCATCAACAGTTGCACTTGGGTCTTTCGTTTATCATGCCAGTTCAATGAACTCTGCCCTTGCCTCTTCAAGTTGCTCTGTTGCATCCGTTGGATACACGAGGGCTGCCTGTTCGGCAGGATATGTTTACTCTGATGGAAGTTGTGTCCTCTCCTTTGCTGGAGCAACTTCAGTTACAAATAAGACTGATTCCACTTTGACTCTGAATTGGAGTTCACACGCGGATGCTGTGGCCTATGATATCTTCAATACCACATCAGGGACTCCAGTTATTGTAACGACTGTTTGGAATCAGGCTTCAACTCAGGTGAATCTGACAGGGCTAGTGCCAAATGCCATGTACAAGTTTCGAGTACGATTAAAAAATTCTATCGGACAAAATGATTACAATACTAATGACCTCTCAGTGACCATGAATTCTGCTCCAGATGCTCCAACGGGAATTACTCTTATCTCGCCCTCTTCTTCCCCAAGTTCGTCTTCTACTGCGAGCTTTCGCGTGAGTGGTGTAAAAGCTGGTGATACCATTAAGATCTTTTCTAACAATACATGCACGACTCAACTCGCCTCAGGGGTTGCAAGCAGTTCAACAATTGACTTAACATCTTCTTCCCTGGTGGACGGCACTTACGCTATCTACGCCAAAGCTACAAACCAGAACTCCTCTGCTTCAGCGTGCTCTTCAGCATCTGGTTCCTATCAAAAAATCACATGCCCAACTGGATATATTGTTGTGAAAGGCCATGCTTCACTAGGTACAAGTAATTTTTGTGTGATGCAATTTGAAGCAAAATCAATAAGTGGAATGGCCACGAGTCAGGCGACGTCAACACCTTGGGTTTCCATCAGTCAGACCAATGCCAGAAATGCATGTACTGCTCTTGGTGCAAAATATGATCTAATCTCAAATCCTGAGTGGATGACTTTAGCTCACGAGATTGAGGCCACAGCAACGAACTGGACCGGTGGATCAGTAGGTTCAGGAATACTTTTCAGGGGACATTCGGACAACAATCCAGCAAGCGCACTTGCTGTAACAATTTCAACTGACCCCTATGTTGGTACAAGTAACTCTTCTACACAGGCCGTAGGTTCTGGGAAAGAACAAAAAAGAACGTTAGTGCTAACGAATGATGAAGTAGTCTGGGATCTTGTTGGAAACGTCATGGAATGGCAGGATTGGTCTCCTGGTGGCGGATTAGATTTAGCGCCCACTACTTGCAGCGCCAGTTGGGAAGAGCTCCCAACTTTGAATTGTGCTGCACTATCAGCCGCAGATTATTTACCTGCGAATCCAGCAGGAATCACTGCTGCAAATTATAATTCAACATATGGACTTGGCATTTTTTATGGTGGTTCAGGTGGAGCTTCCCTTCGTGGCGGGGCCTGGAACACTATTACATATGGTACGTACCCTGGTTTGTTCATGCTTACTTTGAATGAGGTTTCAAGCAGTGCCTACACTAGTATTGGGTTCCGTTGTGTTTACAGACCTTAATGGTATTAAGTGGTGCTTAGTAGAATTACTCTGCAGTTAAAGGTGTATATAAAACTAAATGAAGAGAAAAATTTTTTTAACTATGGCAGCTCTATCTTTGGTGACTTCAGGCATCACTGAAGAAATCTATGTTATCAAATCAGGAGATACACTTTCGAGTATTTTAAAAAAAAGATTTCATGGTGAAGAAATCTATGGAAAAAATGGCAAACTGGCGCAAGTCTTGGCACTCAATCCAAACATTAAAAATCCTAACAAAATCTTTCAAAACCAATCAATTCATTTAACTCAAAATTTAGTTAAAACTCCTGAAATAATTTATGAACCAACTCGAGAACAAAAACGAGAAATCATCTTGAAAAAAGTTTTAGACAACTGGGATATATCAACACTCTATGGGACGAAGTTCGTTTCCATCACCCAAACGGGTGCACTAGGAAGTGCAAAAGTTGGAACCATTTTTATAAACAACTTAAAATTTAATTCAGAATTTCGTTTTGAGGACTGGGCATCATGGATTCATTTTGACGCATATAATTTTAAATACACATCAACAAACTCAAGTGACTCACGTCCAATGTATTCATTAGATTTAGGATTATCTTACAAGTGGTTTATGGGTGGAATTGGAATGGAACAAAATCCGCTATTCAGAAATAATGCAGGCAATATTGAAATGGCAAAACAAACTCAAAACTACCTTGAACTAGGTTTTAGAAATGATATTGAAATGCCAACAAGAAAACCCACCATCTTGAAACTTAAATCTTGGATCAAAATACCTTTAAGCACAGCAAGTGATAATTCACAAATCGAACTTAATTCCATTAGTGGATATGGGGCAAGAGTTCAATTAGAATTGAACCGTCAGATACTTTCCCAAGAAAATTACTCACTTCATGCATCATGGATGATAAACTTGAATTATCAAGAAATTGCACAACATGTAAAATGGGATAGCACTTCTGGTAAAATTAATTCAACCGTCGTTAATGCCTCAACTGCAATAGGAATACTCTTTAAATTCTGAAAATTAGGATCCACTGCTAACCTTATATAGAGGCTGACCTTGGGCTTTCGACTCGGTCTGTATTGTTACCTCTACTTCTCTAGAATTATCTGTGCAAGCAATGATTTGCTTTCCAATGGTGTCCCTGCTCCGATAGTCATGAAGATTGGTGGCTGGAAGAATACTTTTAATTTTTATGTCAGCTGATTTAGATTCAGAGCAAACACCAGATAAAGTTCACGAAAATCACTTAGAAGGAAAAAACCTTGAGCTCAATCCTAATGATTTACAACTTTAAATTTTAGGCAAAGTCAAAATATGATTGCCCTTTAAAAAAGAATACTATTAAAAGTACAGTCTGAATTAACCCTACATCAGTATACATCAGAAACTCTAAGACCCCCCCTTAGGAAATAATGGCGGCCCAAAAGGGCCGTCTTTTAGGTTGGTTTGACGGGAATCTACTATCAGCTTGCTAGAAATTTACTGAATCTTCTTCTTTAAG
>CAMDQH010000090.1 GCA_945905815.1 Bacteriovorax stolpii
TTCAAGGAGAAAATCTGCTCCTTATGAGCTTCACTGATATTCACTCAGAAATAGATCTTGATACCTTAGTTAACTTCTTTGAAACTCAGTTTAAAAAAGACAAGCAGGGCCTTGCTGTTCCTAAAATTCAGGCGGTACTTTTGCGAGAGGTGGCCCCTGGAATTCCTAAGATATCACAAAAAGACTTACTCAACTATTATGAAAGACTAGCGAAACAGAACCTTTCACCCGATGATGGAATCTACCCGCTTGGTTCTTGTACGATGAAATATAATCCTTACATCAACGACTATGCAGCTTCGCTTGAAGGCTTTACAGATATCCATCCACAGGCCCCTCTTGAAGATGTTCAAGGCTCACTTGAAATTCTTTATGAAATTCAAGAAATGTTTAAGGCGATCACTGGTCTTCCCGGAATTACAACTCAACCAGTTGCCGGTGCTCAAGGTGAGTTAGTGGGAATTAAAATGTTTCAGGCCTATCACCGAGACAACGGTGAAGCTGACATAAGAAATGTTATTATTATCCCTCGGTCTGCGCACGGAACAAACCCTGCAACAGCAACGATGGCCGGGTACCAATCTAAAATAATTGACGGAAAAGTTTACGGAATTTATACCGTTGAAGCTCAAGCAAATGGAGAAATGAATTTTCTTCAGATTAAAGAGTTTCTTAAAACTGATGGACACAGAGTTGCTGGTGTCATGGTTACAAATCCCAATACGGCCGGTATTTTTGAAACGAACTTCAAAGAAATGAGCACTCTCATCCATGCCGCTGGTGGATTAGTTTATATGGATGGGGCAAATATGAATGCCATCGCAGGCATCATTGATCTTAACAAGCTTGGAGTTGATGCTGTTCATAACAATCTCCATAAGACATGGACTATTCCTCACGGTGGCGGCGGTCCGGGAGATGCTATCGTAGCGGTTTCATCACGCTTGATTGACTACTTACCTGGAATCCAAGTCGTCAAAAAGAACGATCAATATGAAATAGTAAGACCGAGTAAATCAGTGGGGTCTTTCCACCGACACTTTGGTAATTTTGCGCATAAAGTACGTGCCTACACTTACATCAAAGCTCTAGGGGCCGATGGTGTAAGAAAGATGAGTCAGATGGCCGTTCTATCATCACGTTATCTTCAAACCAAACTTCAACGTGATTACCCCCTACTTCCCGAAGGCTCAGCAGCGACTCCAAGGATGCATGAATTTATTTTAACTTTTTCCCCTGAGACATTTAAAAAGATTGAAGCGTCTGGAACACCTAAAACAAATACTGTCTCTCGAATAGGTAAGCTCTTTTTAGATTTTGGTTTTCATGCACCTACAGTTGCATTCCCGGAACAGTTCGGTCTAATGCTTGAGCCAACAGAAACATATGGCAAAAAAGAATTAGATCAATTTGCAAATGTTGTGACAACCATTCTTAGTCTCGTAAATGAGCACCCAGAGGTACTTAAAACTGTTCCTCATTTTACACCAATTGACCGTGTGGATGAATTGGCCGCAAACAAAAACCCAGTACTCTCTGAAGTGATCACTAAGAACTTACCAGAAATCATCAAGGACAGAATCGATGCTGAGAAGCTTCGAAACTTAGCTCCTTCTGATCTCTGTGCAATGATTGTGAATGCTCATCAGAATGTTTGATTAATGGGATAGCGATTGCCCTTGATTATAGTCTTTGGGAATGGTCTCAGTTAGAAAAACATTAGGTTTTGGCAACTCAACCCTAAACGTTGTGTGATTAGCATCCTGAATGTAGGTCAGGGAGCCATTGTGCTTTTCAAGTATGCCTTTCGCCATTGCAAGTCCTAGACCTGTTCCCTTACCAACTTTTTTAGTTGTATAAAACGGTTCCATTATTCTAGTCGCCGTTTCTTCAGGAATACCACTTCCAGAATCTGTGATGAATATTTGGACAGTGTTTTCAATTTCTTTCACGCTTAATTCAATCCATTTTTCAGGTAGAAACTCAATGGCATCAAATGCATTACTTAAAAGATTCAGAAGGACCTGCTCCAATTGAATCTTGTGCCCACGAAGGGCCACATTCTGTGAACCATAGAATCTAAGATTGATACCGTGATTAGCCATCCTTTGACCGCAGAAAGCTAGTACATCATCGAATAGATTCTTAACCGTAAAATCTTCGTTCTCTACTCTTTCATCTTGATGCACAAAGTTCCGAACACCTTGAACAGTTTTGTTGATTCTCTGAGATGAATAAAGAATTAATTCCAATCCATCTGATACTTCCTGAATACGGGATGGGTCGCGAAGTATACGCAGTAGCTGTGCAGTTTTAGCCTGGATTACCGTCAAAGGATTATTTATCTCGTGAGCAATGCCGGCCGACATCATTCCTAGTTCTGAGTATTTTGACTGACCAAAAAAGTGTTCATTTCTTTCTCTCAAAAGACTTTCAAGTTGTTTTTCATGGTGATTTTTTATCACTTCCATAAAAAATGAAACCGTTGAAGCTGACAATCCAATTGCAATGAGCAAATCTCCCACGAGGACAAAAACAAACCAGTCTGTCATTCTCCAAAGCGGATAGAGGCATCTCACAGCAAACAGAAGTCCCAAGAAAACAAAAGAAACATCTCTCAAAACTGAGAATTGTTTCTTTTCTATGTTTTTATAAACTTCAACAAACAGCAGCACACCGACCACACCCACACTAAGACAAAAAGGTGCGGTATAAAGAATGAAAGGGTAATTAGACATCGCCAGAAGTGCAGATGAAAAACCACCTACTGCCAGTACAATTGGAATGGTCCGATTAAAGAGTTTGGCCCCTGACATGTCCTCCATTATCTGTATGACTGATTTAATAGGCCAAATCCATCCCAGAAGACTTAAGGCCACAATATTCTCATTTTTGGAATCAAAGATGTAAGAGATGACGGCCATTGAAACTAATGACAACCAAAACTCCGCGAGGTGCAGAAAGTCTTTAGACTTCAAATTACGGGATATAACATGTGACACCCCCGCCATTAGGAATGAGATAAAAAACGAAAGGAAAAAAAGAATTTGGATAGTGATCTTCATAGACTCTATTTTAGATGTAAGAAATATCAAATATGACCTAAATTTGCGCTAAAGAGTGACATCCTTAAACGCTTTGATACTCATAAACTGTTGGATAGTGGTAGAAAATATCACAAAGATTTACTGACAAAATCTGTATCAATTGAAAAAAATAAGAATACAAAAGAAAGGAATTTAGTCCCATAACGAAATTTTAAATAGGCTTCAGCATTCTTTTCAAGCTTAAGATAATCAGCTGAATTTGACTAAACTCTCTTAACTTAAGGAGTTTGTTTGTCCATTTTCGTTTCCAGAGTGAGTTAAAAACGCCAATCGGTTGAGCGTATGAGACGTTCAGAAGGAACATCCAGACCGGTTTTGCCGTCATTACTTCGACAAAACGGGCGACTTTCACCAACATGCGACTGAAGTAGATTCCAAGCGGAGTCCTGCGTCTGGATACTTATTTCTCTCTCTCTAATAATTTTCTGGTATAGATAAAAGCTTGGACGCTTAATTCGCTGGAGATTGTTACTGCGGTCCACGGCGACTAATCCAAATTTGGGACAATAGCCATCTGACCATTCCATGTTATCGGTAATCGTCCAGTGAATGTATCCCATAATTTGGACATTTTCTGACCTCAATTTATCAACTGCCCGAAGGTGTTCGATTAAATAGCTCGGTCTAATATAGTCAGTTGCATCAGCGATACCATTTTCAGTAATAAACTGAGGGATACCGCCAAAAAGACTTTTTATTTTCTTAGAGATTAAATAGAGACCTTTTGGATCAATCGCACGACCAGCTTCCGAATATTCTTGTTTGGCCTCAATTGAAATTGTGCTCCCCTTGATCCATTCGGCACCATAATAATTGAATCCAAAATAATCCATGAATCCTCTAATCCGTTTTGGAAAATACCAATTCATAAAATTGCCGGTAAATAGGGAGAGCGCCTTATTGATAATTCCTCTTCCTTTGTGATGCCCCATATGTTGCGCGATTCCAATGACAGGGGATTTTAATTCTTTATGCGCCCAAGTATAAATTTTCTTGTGAGCAATGATCATTTCTTTTAATGAAGTAATCGCAGTAAAAGCACTACCTTTAATCCCTGGCGGAAAAAAACCAAAAGTGTATGCCATCGTTGCAAAAATTTGTGGCTCGTTAAAAGTGATCCAGAAATCAACCATACTATCAAGGCCAGTCATTACCTTCTGAGAGAAATCAATAAAATGATCCTTGGTCTTGTCATTTGTCCATCCACCTTCTGCTTGAATCCATTTTGGCACTGTGAAGTGAAATAGAGTTAACATGACCTTCATTTTTTTCTCGCGAATCATCTGTATTATTTCTATGTAGCGGGCAATTGCGGCTTCATCAAAAACCCCTGGAGCAGTGTGAATACGCCCCCAATCTACGCCCAAGCGAAAGACTTGAACTCCAAGCTCATGGGCAAGATCAATTTCAATCTCTGGTTGTGTCCAAAACCGGAGTCTTTCTTCTGGAAGCGGTTGATTAAGGAATGCCTTAATGTTCCCATCTCGACCAAAGTCCATCCATATGTCGTCTAATTGATCTTCAACATGCCCTGGGGCATTGGCAATTCCAAACATAAAGTCTTGGGATATTGACACAGGAGACTTCGCTTGGGCGGTTATAATCATAAATAAGCTCAGGATAAAGATTTTAAACATTTCAGATTATAAGAGGAATATACTTATTTTTGACCTTAGTAAGTAATTATGAAGTAGCGTCTAATTTGTGATCACTCCGCGAAAGGCCCACAAAATCTTAACTCAACGATTTATATAGAATAATCTAGTATCTTAGTCGTTGGTCATGTGGAAATGGGGATAGCTTAAGCGCCGTATTCACATGGCTCAACACAATTAATTGCAGGTTTATCATTTGGTGTTTTGCTTAATCGATACAGAGAAGAAAATTGTTCGCAGACAACTGAGGATGATTTCCAATTGCCCAAATCCATGTCTATCAAAAAAACCGGCCTCTCCCTCGAGTGGAAGGAAAAGACCGGTTGATTTTATTTTAAAACGAGATCACTTTAATTCAAAGCGGTCGAGCATCATGACTTTATTCCATGCCTTCACAAAATCATTCAGAAACTTTTGTTTGCCGTCTTCGGCCGCATAGACTTCAGCAATCGCACGAAGTTCTGAGTGGGACCCAAAAATGAGATCCACCGGAGTTGCAGTCCACTTCAATTCACCAGTCTTGCGATCAAGACCTTCGTAAATTCCATCCGTCTTAGATTTTTCCCACTTGGTCGACATGCTGAGAAGATTTACGAAAAAATCATTACTCAATGTTCCTGGGCGAGTCGAAAAAACACCATGCTTAGCTTGACCAACATTTGCGTTAAGAACTCGCAAACCACCCACAAGAACAGTCATTTCTGGAACTGTTAATGTCAGCATGTTGGCGCGATCAATCAGCATTTCTGTTGGGATTAAATAATTATCTGCGCCGTAGTAATTGCGGAAGGCGTCGGCTTTTGGCTCAAGCACATCAAATGAGGCCACATCAGTCTGTTCTTGAGAGGCATCCATGCGCCCTGGAGTAAAAGGCACCTTCACATTTTGTCCCCCAGCTTTGGCGGCTTGCTCAACAGCTGCAACTCCACCCAAAACTATTAGGTCTGCCAGTGATACTTTTTTTCCACTTTTTTGAAACGCTTTTTTAATTTCTTCTAAACGACCGAGCACCTTGGCCACTTCTTCTGGATTGTTGACGGTCCAATCTTTTTGAGGAGCGAGACGAATACGAGCTCCATTGGCCCCGCCACGCATATCAGTACCACGATAAGATGCAGCAGAGGCCCAAGCTGTTCGAACAAGTTCTGACGTCGTTAATCCAGCCTTGAGAATTTTATTTTTTAAAAAAGCAATGTCACTTGCTCCAATCAGTTGGTGATTAACTGCAGGAATAGGATCTTGCCAAGGCATAATCTCTTGAGGAATTTCTTTACCAACGTAGCGCGTACGGGGTCCCATATCTCTATGAGTTAACTTAAACCATGCTTTCGCAAATGCTAACTCAAACTTCTTAGGATCTTCTTGGAAGCTTTTCGCAATTTTAAAATAACTAGGATCCATCTTGAGTGCGAGATCTGTCGTAAACATAATAGGAGCGTGTCGCTTATTTTTATCATGAGCATCTGGCACTAAATCCGACAATTCGCCGTCCTTTGGAATCCACTGAGTAGCTCCGGCCGGACTCTTAGTCTTTTCCCACTCATGGCCCAAGAGATTATCCAGGTACTGTGTCGTAAATTCTGTAGGAGAACCCGTCCAAGCACCCTCTAATCCACTGGTGATGGTATCAGCGCTATGACCTTTGCCGCATTTGTTTTTCCATCCAAGACCTTGCTCTTCAATTCCTGCAGCTGTTGGTTCAGGCCCAAGGCATTTATCAGGTTTGTGGGCCCCGTGAGCTTTACCAAAAGTGTGTCCACCCGCAATTAACGCCAGAGTCTCTTCATCGTTCATTGCCATGCGACCGAAAGTCTCACGAATATCTTTTGCTGCCAATAGAGGGTCCGGTACACCATTGGGTCCCTCTGGGTTCACATAAATGAGTCCCATCTGAACAGCAGCAAGTGGTTTAGCTAATTGTCTGTCACCCTTGTAGCGCTCGTCGGCCATGAATTTTTTTTCAGGTCCCCAGTAAACTAAATCCGCTTCCCAGTCATCCGTGCGGCCACCAGCGAAACCGAGAGTTTTGAACCCCATTGATTCCATGGCGACATTTCCCGTTAGCACCATCAAGTCCGCCCAAGAAATTTTACTTCCATACTTTTGCTTAATCGGCCAAAGCAAGCGACGTGCCTTATCGAGGTTCGTGTTGTCAGGCCAGCTATTCAGCGGCTCGAATCGCTGTTGACCACCAGCAGCTCCACCTCGGCCGTCCAGAGTACGATAGGTACCTGTACTATGCCAGGCCATACGGATAAAGAATGGACCATAGTGACCGTAGTCAGAAGGCCACCAGTCTTGTGGTGTCTTCATTAACTTTTTAATCTCACTTTTTACTGCCTTCAGATTGAGCTTTTTAAACTCCTCTGCATAATTAAAATTTCGACCCAACGGATTGGACTCGATTCCGTGCTGACGAAGTGACGTGAGATCAAGTCTTTCAGGCCACCAAAACCGTACAGATTTATTGTCCACCGCTGTAACTACTTTTGCGGTATCCCGCATTTCATTAGCGTAACAAAATTGCGTTGTGGCCAAAGCAAGTAGTCCGACTGTCGTTAATCCTACTTTAAACATAATGATTCTCCCTTAAACATGTGCAAAATTCTGATAGTAGCATTGTAGATAAATTTTCAATATAGATATAATCGATTAAAACTATAAGTCTGATAGACAGTTCCAATTATACCAACATAACCCTTTGACAAAGTAGCACCAGATTGAGAATCACCTACAATTAATAAATCTAAAGGTTCACACTTTGCCCAAACATTTGTGGATAAAGATGAAACAAACCTTCGTAGTCTATCTCCCAATTTGATCATCAAATGCCGCTCAGCCCCTTTGGCCGTCCCAAACAATGGAAAAAAATAAAACAGCATAGAGACTAAGAAAGCTTAAAAACGTTGACCCTTTCTTAAATCTAAGATTTTTCAAGTATTCTCAATCATTTTTCAAATTTTCTCCCAAAATCGCCTATAATAAATCTTGATGGATAAGTATCGGTTAGTCATATTACAGGAGGAGATTGCCCAGCTCTCCAAGAAAGCGCCACTAATTGACTTAGGGGAGATTTGGCAGACTATTCCCTGCAAGCGCGATATTTATAAAATAATGAAATTTGATGTGCTCAACGATTCTTTTATCTTCCATACGACTGTAAGCTTTGAATTTGCAATAGAATTTCCTGTTTATATAAAAATCAATCATCGAAATCTTATTTTTAAACTTAATCCAGAAGACTATCGAACTCATCATAATCAATTGATTTGTGATTTCCCTAAATTGGCCAAGGCGATTGAATCGAGACAATTTGAGCGCATAAAAATGCCAAAGCTTTCTAATGTCGTCGTCACACTCAGACCGACGTCACTTAAATCGGCCATTGATATTGATGTAAGACTTTTGGACATTTCTCTTTTAGGACTTGGAACTGAAGTTTCGATTGTCAACAAAGACTTCTTCCAGCGAGAAAAAGAATTTATTATTTTGAAAATTTCTGGATCAAAGATTATAGAACAGGCGAAATTTTCTATCCGGCATATAATAGGAAGAGAAGATCGTCGTTTGATCAAAATTGGTTTTGCCTCTGACATCATGGTTAGTCAGCACCTAATGCAAACCATTCAAAGGCTCTTGGACAAATAAAACCCTGAGTTTATGGTGTTACTAAAGAGTCGATGATTTCCAAGATCTATTTGTTGAATAGGAAAAGGATGACATGAAGGAAATAAAGAAGGGCCTCGAGGAGGCCCTTTAAAAATTAAATATTAAAAACTTAGGTTTTTCTTACTTGATACAGTGATATTTTGAAACTTTTTAGAAAGTGACCCCTCAAAAGAGAAATCATACGTACCTTGCTTCATGATGATGTAGTAAGTGCCATCCGGATTAATTTTATATTCCTGAATAGGTAATGAATCACCGGCTTTATAAATTTTTACTGTTTGATACTCATTGAGATTGACTCTGCCTTGCAAACTGGGACCATTCAAACGATCAAGTAGATGCATCCATCCAGCTCTATTGAGAAGTACTGTCTTATCTCTCCACTTATCATATCTCGGATGAAAACCTTGCATTGTACTGTTCACTTCAATCACGTAAGGGATAACCTGCTGCTGCACGTACATCCAATCAATGTCTCCACCATCAACATTATAAAGAAGATCCCAAGCCGTTCCTGGCCTGTAATCTAGTTTCTTACCGAGCTCTGCTCCGATCTCTGTTACCGCTTCACCCGTAGGAGTTTGGAGCGGTTTACATCCGTAAGGGTAAATCACGATCTCAGAATATGAATGGTAAGAAATATTGAATACTGGCTTAATTTCAGAAACAAAATTCATCATCGCCTGTGTTTCAGGTTCTGAACCTGGAGCAGTCCCACGATAGTCTGAATCACCAATATCTGAGCTTGATCCATTACACGAATTCCAGCCTTGAGGATAATTTCTGTTGATATCCACACCATGATTATTCCGTGTGTTCTTTCTCCACATCGAATCTTCATTCCACATCTTGTTGTTTCCATCAAGATTGAACATGGGAATAACCCAGATCTCAGTGTCGTTCACCCATTTTGTCACTTCTGCTTTTTGGTTATAATTAGATGTGAGGTAATCAATGATGTCTGTCGTGATTTCGGGAGTCATCACTTCGCGAGCATGGTGCATGCCATTGTAAAGAACCGCGGGTTCTTGTTCATCAGACTTAGCATTATCAGAAATTTTTATAGCGTGGATTTCACGACCTTCAAGAGTCTTGCCAATAACTTTTAGCTCTGTGATATCCGGGTAACGAGCATGAATATCTTTCACAAAGTCTTCGATCTCTTCTGGGTTTTTATACCGAGAATCAGGTGCGGCCGCTAGATTCTGCGGAAAAGAAAATTTGATTGTCGTTTTCTGCGCCTGAATAGTATTAAGTTCTTCTTGTGAAAGAAGGGCTTCAATCTCCATTGTCTTATAGTTGATACCAGTAATGTCGAATTCGTTTGCGCGTAAAAATTCTTTTATCGAATCATTCAAATCAAATCGCACGATCATAGCATTGCTTGCCAATGCAGATCCTGAGATAAGAGCTGACGCAAGTAGGACTCCTTTCCACTTAAACATGTCTTACTCCTTGAGTTTTCTAAAATAACTTCACAAGAGCTCATCAAATTTGAAGGGGGAAGTAAACAGAAGGAGAATTACAGTAAGAAGGTTTCAGAATAATGGCCGAGCGAAAAGCTTAAAATCTCTCTATAACCTTCCTCCGGTAAAGACAAAATGATTATAAGTTAGCTTAACCACCCAAGTTTAAAAGCATCATAAATCCAAGCACTTACCCGTCGATTAAAGAAATACTTAATATTTTATTACTTTAGTCCGATAAAGCTTTCACTTGATTTTAATAAAAAAAGGGTCAGTTGTGACTATCATTTATAAGTTAATTTTGTTCCTAACAATCTTTTGCTTGGTAAGTTGCAACCCTAAAGAAGATGTTTCGGCTGTGTTTAACGGCCCTAAAGAATCGCCCTCGAAAAAGGCATCAAGCATATCTCTAAGCTCTTCAGAAAAGTCTGTGACTGCCAGTAAGAAGATTCCTGTAACAGTAACTTTTGCTGAAAATGTCTCAGATTTTACGGCCTCAGATATTGTGGCGACTGGAGCTGCCATACAAAGCTTTATAGGCTATGGTAAAAA